>JAQCGX010000027.1 GCA_027619975.1 Nitrospinota bacterium | reverse complement strand
TTAATTTAAGAAAACCAGTAGCACAGGCGACCTATCCTTAAAGTCAATGCGGAAGTGCGGAATTTAATTCCGCCTTTCCAGGCTGTGCCACTTAAAAGCAAAAACCTGCAAAACTTAACTTGCTGACGGATTTTTCTCTTTTTCAGCAACCTGTTAGTCCCTAATTGTTCTCCCCGCTTAGCGGGTTTTTTTTATGATCCTACTTTCCAACGACGATGGGTTTAACGCGCCAGGCCTTCAGGCCCTGAGGGCGGAAATCGCTAAAATTTCCGATGTGGTGGTGGTTGCGCCCGAGACGGAGCAAAGCGCTGTCGGGCATGCCATTACTTTGTCCAGCCCTCTGAAAACCCGGAAAGTGACGGAAAACGGAAAACTCGTCGGCTATGCAGTCAATGGGACACCTGCAGACTGTATTAAAATAGCGGTCACCGTTCTACTCGATGAACCGCCGGAGCTGGTGATATCGGGAATCAATCTGGGAGGCAATCTGGGAACGTGCGCCATCTATTCCGGTACGGTCTCGGCGGCCACGGAAGCGGCGCTCATGGGTATTCCGGCAATAGCGGTTTCGCTCAACACATTTGTAGAACCCGATTTCATCCCTGCTGCAGAATTTGTCCGGAAACTTGTTCCTCTATTGCTGAAAAAGGGGTTGCCGACAGGCATTTCCTTGAATATCAACGTTCCCGCAGTGCCCAGAAATGAGATTGCAGGGGTGGCCATCACCCGCCAGGGAAAGTCGAGAGTCATAGAAACTTTCGACAAACGGGTGGACCCGCGCAACAACACCTACTACTGGTTGGCGGGAGAAATGCGGCTCAATGAAGTGGATGAAGGGACTGATTGCGTCATGGTCTCAAGAAACCATATTTCCATCACCCCGATACATTCTGACCTCACCCATTATCAGAGCCTTGAAGGACTCAAGGACTGGAAGATTTCTTTTTAAAAAAATCACAAAAAAATCCAACCGCCTTATAAAAAGGCGATTGGATTTTTGTTAAAATTTCGTGTCTGAAAGAGTGCGGTAAAGCCTGTGAGCTTTAAGCGACTCCAGATGCTTCCTCTTTGAGAGCTTCCTTACGGCTGAGCTTAACCTTTCCCTGAGAGTCGACGTCGATCACTTTGACCTTGATCTCATCGCCTTCCTGAATCTCATCCGTCACGCTCTTAATTCGCCGGTCGCAAATCTGAGATATGTGCACCAGGCCATCGGTGCCAGGGAGAATCTCCACAAAAGCCCCAAAATCAACGATCTTCTTGACCTTGCCGAGGTATATTTTTCCTACCTCAACTTCCTGGATCAGGCTATTGACGATATCAATGGCCGCCTGCGACGCCTTCTTGTCGGTGGAGGCGATGGATACGATGCCGTCATCGTTGATATCGATAGTGACGCCGGTTTTCTCGATGATTCCTCGAATCACCTTGCCCCCTGCGCCAATGATATCGCGGATTTTATCCTTGGGAACCTTGATGGTCACAATGCGCGGTGCATACACCGACATCTCTTCTCTGGAAGCCGAGAGGGCTTTATCCATTTCCCCTAATATGTGCAAGCGACCTTCCTTGGCCTGTGCCAAGGCCCGGCCCATGAGTTCCTTGTCCAGCCCGCCGATTTTAATATCCATTTGCAAAGCGGTGATTCCATCTTTTGTCCCGGCAACCTTGAAATCCATATCACCCAGGTGATCTTCTGATCCGAGGATATCGGAAAGAATCGCGGAGCGGTCGCCTTCCTTAATCAGACCCATAGCGATTCCCGCTACAGGTGCCTTGATGGGAACACCTGCATCCATCAGGGAGAGGGAACCTCCGCAGACCGATGCCATTGAGGAAGATCCGTTGGACTCCAGAATCTCGGAAACGATGCGAATGGTGTAAGGGAAATCCTCTTTGGAAGGCAAAATGGGGATCAGCGAACGTTCCGCTAACATGCCATGCCCGATTTCCCGTCTGCCGGGACCTGCCATGAATTTGACTTCGCCTGTACAGAAAGCGGGGAAGTTGTAATGTAGCAGAAATCGTTTCGTCCCCTTAAACTCGAGACTGTCCATTCGCTGTTCATCCACGGATGTACCGAGTGTGGTGCTGACGAGCGCCTGGGTTTCACCACGGGTGAATACGGACGACCCGTGAGCTCGTGGAATATAACCGGTTTGAATGGTGATGGGACGAATATCTGAAAGTCCACGGCCATCCACACGATAGCTTTTGTCGAGAATCAGAGTCCGTACGACCTCTTTTTCGATATCGTGAAAAAGATTGCCAAGAATGCCTTTTAAGTCCCCGCAGCCTTCAGGGTTGAGCTCGGTTTCCAGAGTCGCACGCAAGTCCTTGACCGCATCAGTGCGTTCTTTTTTTCCGGAAATATCCATTGCAGATACCAGTTTGTCGCGAACCAGGTCGATGGCTTTCTTTTGGAGTTCTTCACAGATCTCTGCTTTTTCAACTTTGGCTTTTTCTTTACTGATCAGGCCATGCAATTGTCTCTGAATATCGATGATTTTTTTAATCCGCTCGTGCCCGAATTCAAGAGCATCCATCATGATATCTTCGCTCAATTCGTTGGCGCCTGCTTCCACCATGACGATTCCATCCGACGTGCCCGCCATTACCAGGTTGAGATCGCTTTTCGCGGTTTCCTCGTAGGTTGGGTTGAACACGAAATTCCCATCGATACGACCAACACGCGCACCGGCTATGGGGTTATTAAAGGGAATGTCTGAAATGAGAAGCGCTGCGGATGCGCCGGTTAAGGCGACGACATCGGCGGGGTTTTCCTGGTCGTGAGAAATGACCATGCAGATGACTTGTGTTTCATTCATAAACCCATCATCGAACAAGGGCCGGATAGGGCGGTCAATCAATCGACAAGTGAGGGTTTCCAGTTCGCCCGGACGGGCTTCTCTCTTGAAAAAACTTCCAGGGATTTTTCCTGCGGCGTAAGTTTTTTCTCTGAAATCAACCGTCAGAGGAAAAAAGTCGATGCCTTCTCTCGGTTTGCTGGCCATGGTGGCCGCTACCAGAACCATTGTGTCTCCCAGCCGGGCAATCACTGTACCGCCGGCCTGCCTTGCCAGATCACCGGCCTCCAGGCTTATTTTTTTTCCATCAATTTCTATTTCTACTTTTTCCATTAATTTTTCTCCAATACTCTGGTTATCGTCTGATGCCTAATTGCGCAATGATAGTTTGATATCGTTTACTGTCTTCTTCATTGAGATGATCGAGCAATTTACGCCGTTGGCTGACGAGCTTTAATAAACCCCTTCGAGAATGATGATCTTTCCCGTGGGTTTTAAAATGTTCCGTGAGATCCGTGATACGCTTGGTCAGAAGAGCGATTTGCACTTCCGAAGATCCGGTATCGGTCTCATGTAGTTTGTAATCGGTAATAATTGTTGTTTTCTGTTCCTTGTTTAAAGGCATGTTGCTGTTCTCCTGAAAGGGGCTGTCATGCCGAAAGATGATTGATAAATGTTTTAGCAGGAAAGCTCTGGGCTTTGCTGTGACTCTTGATGTTTTTTTCCGAGCTTCCCTGCGAAAACATTTCAACCTTCTTCCAGCGTTTTATATTGTTAAATTAAAACTCGTTTCAATCTAAAAGCCACTTCCCCTGGGGAAAGTTGGGCATAAGCGTCCTGATCGACAATAGGCTCGGCAATAGCAAGCAAATGATTGCTAACGTGGGAAACCCTTAAGTTCATTCCCGGCTGGAACCGATTGGGAATGGTCTCCAGGGAGGACTTTAGGGGCGCTATACCATTGGCGATGGAACTGACAAAATTCTCTTTAATGCGGATCTCCGGAAGAAAACTGAGGGCTTGCTCCACGGGAATCAGTTTACTGGAAAGACTTCCATCTTTAACCGCTGTTTCCAGTTCCTCCAGGGTGCAGGAGGTTTTAATGTCAAAATTTCCGACCTGATTTCTGACCAGTCGTCCCATATGAGCCTCACATCCCAGCTTTTGGCCGAAATCGTAGCAAATGGTTCGAATGTAAGTTCCAGCGGAACATTTTACTTCAAAAGTAACTCGATTTCCCTCCCTTTTCAAAAATTCAATAGAATGAATAGTGATGGAAGCCGGCTTTCTGTCGATAGTAATACCATTTCTAGCCAATTTGTAAAGTGGAATTCCTTTTTTCTTTTTAGCCGAAAACATGGGCGGAATTTGATTTTGCGCTCCCCAAAAGGTCTCGAGCGTGGCCCGGATATCTGCATCGGAAATATTTTCGGGATCTCCGGTCGCAGTCACCTTGCCAGTGGCATCCTGGGTGTCTGTGGACGTGCCCAGGACCATTTCGGCGGTGTAAACTTTTGGCAGTGACGATAAAAATTGAATGATCCGAGTCGATTTATTGATGCAAATGGGCAGTATACCTTCGGCCATAGGGTCTAATGTCCCAATGTGGCCGGCTTTTTTCACTCCTAGAATTTTTTTTACCGATTGCACCATACTGAAAGAAGACGGTCCCTGGTGCTTATATAAATTAACTATCTCATTCAAGATGGAGATCCCTGAGTAACTTTGAAATTTTATCCACATTGGCCTGGGTTTCATCGCGTATGAAGTCCAGTTGCGGGATGTATCTCAAATAAAGGTTCTTGCCCAGAGTCCTGCGAATATACCCCTTGGCACTTGTGAATGCATCCAGAGTGTCTTGCTTTTCCTGATCCGTACCCATTACGCTGACATAAACATTCGCATGCTTGAGATTGTCAGTGACATCCACCTGGGTGATGGTGGCAAACCCGATTCTGGGGTCTTTTAACCCATGTTGAATCATCTTGGAAATCTCTTCCAGTAGGAGTTCCTGGATTCTTTGGGAGCGTTTGAACCGCATATTACTGCATTTTCCAATTTCATTTGGGGTCCAGAGGACCGAGTTGAACCGTCTTGATCTGACAATCGGTCATCTCCGCCAAATGCATGTTATCTATTGACTCCACTACCTTGTTCATCAAACCATCCAGGTATTTGAAATCCGACCCCACCGCCACAATTCCAAGATGCAGGTTCTGCCAGACATCCTGATCTCCAATTTCGGCGATGGAAATATTAAACTTGTTTTTGACCCGGTCCTTGATCGACTTCGTGATCCGCCGCTTCTCTTTTAAGGAATTGTTTCCATGTAGAAAAAATTTTAGCGAACAACAGCCGACTAACATGAGACCACTCGTTAAAAATCAACTAAACAGTTATCTCTTCCAAGGTGAAAGGTTCAACGATATCCCCTTGTTTCATATCCTGAAATTTATCGAAGCACAATCCACATTCGTATCCGGAGGGGACTTCCTTGACATCTTCCTTAAACCTTCTAAGGGAGGAGATTTTCCCCGTGTAAACAACCACGCTGTCGCGGATGAGCCGGGCATCCAGGTTACGCTCCATTTTCCCGGAAACCACCTGACAACCAGCGATCGAGCCAATTTTGGGAACG
Organism: Nitrospinota bacterium; assembly: GCA_027619975.1. Lineage (NCBI taxonomy): Bacteria > Pseudomonadati > Nitrospinota > Nitrospinota bacterium. The sequence goes on along the minus strand of JAQCGX010000027.1, from coordinate 42,976 downwards.
GTGAATACCTGGCGGACTTCCGCCCGGCCAGTGATAATTTCCTTGAACTTGGGCTCAAGAAGGCCGTCCATGGCTTTTTTCATATCATCGATCGCGTCATAAATAATGCTGTACAACCGGATATCGACATTGTTTTTGGCCGCAAGCTGCGCCGCTTTATCGGTGGGGCGCACATTGAACCCGATGATGATGGCATTGGAAGCGCTGGAGAGCAACACATCCGACTCGGTGATTCCTCCCACAGCATCATGAATGATTTTGATTCTGACTTCATCGCCTTCGAGTTTTGAGAAGGCCTCTTTAACCGCTGGGATAGACCCCTGCACATCGGCCTTGATGATCAGATTGAGCTCTTTAATTTTTCCTTCGATGATCTGTTGATGCAGGTCGTCCATGGTAATGCGGGAGGATTGGGCCAGTATCGATTCTCTTTGATGTTGCTGTTTTAAACTACTGAGTTGCCGGGCTTTCTTTTCATCCTGCACCACCATGAACTGGTCACCGGGTTGAGGAACCTCGGGAAGCCCGACCACCTCGACAGGTGTGGAGGGCGGAGCTTTACTAATTTTCTGACCTTTGTCATTTATTAAGGCTCGAACTTTACCAAAATAACATCCAACGATAAACGGGTCGCCGATTTTCAGTGTTCCCTTTTGCACGATCAGCGTCGCCACAGGGCCTCGCCCTTTATCCAGCTTTGACTCAATAACCACGGCCCGGGCTTTTATTTTCGGGTTGGCCTTCAGATCCATGATTTCGGCCTGCAAAAGAATCATTTCCAGAAGGTGGTCTATTCCGGTTTTTGCCAAGGCGGAGACTTCGGTAAAAATTGTTTGTCCACCCCAGTCCTCGGGCAAAAGTCCCAGGTCCGCGAGTTGTTTTTTCACTTCTTCCGGCTTGGCGTCGGGTTTGTCGATCTTGTTGATCGCCACCAAAATAGGAACTCCCGCCGCGTTGGCATGGTCGATGGCTTCTTTGGTTTGTGGTTTGATGCCGTCGTCTGCGGCTACCACCAGAACGACGATATCCGTCACCTGCGCCCCACGGGCGCGCATGGCCGTGAAGGCTTCATGGCCGGGAGTGTCGAGAAATGTGATGGGTGAGTTTTTGATTCTTGCCTGATAGGCGCCTATGTGCTGGGTGATGCCGCCTGCTTCCTGTTGAGTAAGATTTGTTTTCCGAATGGCATCCAAAAGAGACGTTTTGCCGTGATCCACATGACCCATGATGGTCACGATGGGTCCCCTGTGAATGCGATCTGCTGCCAGGTCTTCCTCTTCCTCTTCAAAACCGGCTTCCGACTTGGGAGCGATTGCCTCGACTTCATACCCCCTTTTATCCGCAACTTTACTGGCAACATCAAAATCGAGACTTTGATTGATGGTGGTCATGATTCCGAGGCCCATCAATTCCATGATGATATCATTTGGGGCGCATTTCAGTTTGTCAGCCAGGTCCCTGATGTGGATATTGGGTGTGATTTGGACGGTCTCAAAGGTTTCCGCTTCGCCTTCAATTTTTTTAGGCGGAAGGGGTGCGGTGACTTCGTCAGGAGTGGCTCTCCCTTTTTTTGGAGGGGCTTTTCGTTCTTTGGATTTTGTTTTTTCCTTAACGGGTTTGGGTGCCGGTTGTGCCTTTTTTTCAGGTTCCCTGGCTTTTTCTTCCATCTTAACGATTTTTAAGCCAGTTTTTTTCGGCGCTTTTGCTAACTCAACTTTTTTGGCATCAAGCCTGGCTTTGAGTATTTCCGGGGTGAGAATTTCAGTAAGCTTTACTTTGTCCTTCTTTTCTTTTACAGCAGGTTCTTTTTCCGCTAAAGTGTCTTGTGCCTCGACAGCCGCTTTGACAGCAGTCTTTTTAGCTATTACAGGTTCGGGTTTTTTAGCGACAGCCACTGCTTTCGTTATGGTTTTTATTTTAGCCTTCGGGGCGGCTGCTTTTTTCGCGGCGGTTTTTATAGTGATCTTAGTTTTTGCCTTGACCTTTGCAGTGTTGGCTGTGGCAGCTTGGGGGTTGTACAACTCGCGGACATAATTCGCCGTCTCCTCATCAATGGAGCTCATATAATTTTTGACCGGAATATCTTTTTTATGCAAGGCATCAATAATCTGGTCGTTTTGAATATTGAGTTCCAATGCTAATTTATTTATGCGAATTTTTGCCAAGTAAAATCTCCTTCAAATCAAATACATTATAGTACTCGTAGAAAGCCTATATATTATTTAAGAATTGTTTATCCGCTGCTGAGCCTGGGCAAGGATTGATTGGGCGACGCTTTCATCAATCCCTTCAATGTCCACAAGTTCCTCCAGAGGAGTGATCGATAGTTCCGCGAACGTTTGGAATTCATTTTGTTTCAGAATTTCTATGATATTGCTGTCGATGCCAACCAGTTCGTCGACGAGGATATCCTGCTCATCCTCATCTTCATCAGCCTCCGCATCAATTTCTACTTCCTCGGCGGCTTCTTCAACCATTTCCTCTTCAGGAGCAGTCGCAACTTCTTCCATTTCCTCTGTGTCTTCTGCAGAAGTGGTCTCTTGAACCTCTTCCTGAGGGTGCTCTGCATACTCTTCGTGTACCAGCTCCAGAATGGCCTCTGCCTTTTTGGGACCGATGCCGGGTAACAGGGTCAACCCTTTCACTCCCCGGCTCAAGGCTTCCTTAAAGGATACAACGTCTCCGGCAAACAGAGCGGACATGATTTTTTCGCCCAACCCCTTGGTCTCTTTGATAAGATCCAAAAAGTCCTGCCGGGTGGACACTTTTTTGGGAGAAAAAAGTCCTCCCGAATCATGAACTGTGGTGGCTTCCCCTTCTCCATGGATATCTATTTTCCATTTCACCAGCTTGGCGGCCAGACGCACGTTTTGCCCTTTTTTGCCGATGGCAAGAGACATCTGATCGTCGGCTACAATAATGGTCATGCTCCTCGCCGGCTCGTTCATGATGATCCTGGAAATTTTAGCGGGACTGAGGGCGTTTCTTATAAAAGCTTCCGGATCTTCCGAGTACTCGACGACATCAATTTTTTCCCCGCGCAGTTCCTGAACGATGGCTTGAACCCGCATTCCGCGCATTCCCACACAGGCGCCGACGGCATCAATATCACGATCATTGGTTCTGACGGCGATTTTAGTGCGCCCATTGGGCTCCCGAACGATGCCCATGATTTCGACCATGCCTTCGCTGATTTCAGGGACTTCCATTTCAAAAAGGCGTTTGATCAATCCCGTATGGGTTCGGGATAAAATGACCATGGCATTTTTGGCGGTCTTTCGTATATCCAGGACATAGGCGCGAATCCGCTCTCCGCGATTAAATGTTTCCCGAAACACCTGCTCCCTTCGCGGCAATATCCCTTCGGCCTTTCCAAGTTCGACAATGACATCACCGTGCTCGTAGTGTTGCATGATGCCGTTGATCAATTCACCCTTTTTATTGACAAATTCTTTGTATATCTGGTCAATTTCAGCTTCGCGTACTTTCTGAATAATAACCTGTTTTGCCAGTTGGGCCGCGATTCTTCCGTAGTTTTCCAGCACCTGCTGGACCAGTACCTGCTCCCCAAGTTCTACTTCAGGGACGATGGCTTGCGCTTCTTCAAGGCTGATTTGTTCGTCGGGAAGGGTGACCTCCTCGACCACGGTTTTGTCGGCGAAAATCTCCACCTCGCCTGTTTCTTCATTGAACTCACTGTGGAGTTCTTTGGAGTGCGGCATTCGCTTTCGGGCGGCAGCTTCCACGGCGCTTTTGAGAGCATTGATCAAAACGCTTACATCCAGGCCTTTTTCCCTGGCGATTTGTTCTATAAGACTGAGGGTTTCGGTGCTCATGATTTCAATTGTTAAAATTCAATGATTAGTTTTGCTTTAGCGATTGTATCCAGCGGGATTTTTATTGAGGCGCCGTCCTCATTCAAATAAAGAACTTTTTCCTTGCAGTCCTGGATGATTCCTTTAAAACTTTTGCGGTTTTCTATAAGAGAAAAGGTTTTGATTTCCGCCGGTTTATCCCGATACCTTAAAAAATCTTTTTCCTTTTTCAAAGGCCGATCCAGACCGGGGGAGGAAACTTCTAATACAAATGGATTTGCAATGAGTTCATCAATTTCTATCGTGTCTTCAATGTGACGGCTGATTTTTGTACAGTCGTCGACAGTGATCCCCTGGTCTTTATCTATAAAGACCCGCAACGTCCAGATTTTTCCTGTTTTTTTGTATTCAACATCCACCAGCTCCAGGGACTCTTCCCGAATGACAGGTTCAATGATCTCTATAATCGATTCGGTGATCGAGGCTTTGGGCATGTTCAAAAATTAAATCCCGCCAGTGGGTTTTATTCCCTGTAGCTTGTACGGCTTTTAAACGAAAATCCTTGTCGGATTTTCCGTCCACTTGCGGCTGGGTCGTTGATTGGATGAATGCTATTTTTATCTAAATCGGGTGGTGATCCGGTGATTTAACCAATTATCCGCCTGCCGATGGCAAAAAAAAATGCGGGGATATAAACCCGCATTCCGCGCACGAGCTCTAAATTTCAAGTAGATTCTACTAAAAGAGGTACCGGGTTGCAAGAGAAAGTTTCGAGCGGGGGAAGTTGTCAGGAAGAAAGGCTCTTAAGGATTTCAGGAATTTTTTCCAATACCTCTGGAAACTCATACAGCTCAGATTCACTGGTTTTTCTTATTTTAATCTCAACTTTTCCGGCTTCCAGGTTTTTAGGGCCGATAATCATTTGCAGGGGAATGCCCAGAAGATCGGCATCTTTCAGCTTGACCCCCAACCGGTCGGGTCGGTCATCCAGTAAAACCTCCAAATTTTGATCTAATAGGGCTTTGTAGGCGGAATCACAGGCATTTTTGATAGCGTCAACGGAATAATTGGTCGGGATGATATGGACGGCGAAGGGAGAGATGGCGACAGGCCAGATAATTCCGTTGTCATCATGATTTTGTTCGATGGCGGCGGCGGCCGTGCGCCCGACACCCACCCCGTAGCATCCCATAACTATTTGATTTTCTTTTCCATTATGGTCCAGAAAGACGGCGTTCATGGCTTTGCTGTATTTGGTCCCCAAAATGAATATGTGGCCCACTTCAATCCCGCGTTTTACCTTGTAGGTTCCGGAGGCGCATCGGGGACACGGTTCGCCCTCAATCACTTGACGGATATCAGCGATTTTTTCGGTTTTAAAGTCTCGACCCATCTGAACCCCGGTAAAATGGGTGTCCATTTTATTGGCGCCGGTCACAAAATTGTGGAGAACCTCCACTTCCCGATCGGCAACTATTTTCATCTTTAAGCCCACAGGCCCAACAAACCCGCACGGGACAGCAGCCTGCTCTGCGATGATCTTTTCGGCGGCGGGATGCATCCATTCAGCGCCGACGAGGTTTTTTAGCTTGATCGGGTTGATCTCGTGATCCCCACGGACCAGAGCGGCGATCAGGCCCTGATCGGATTCAAACAGGATGGTTTTGACAATTTGTCGGGGCTGGATTGATAAAAATTCGGAAACGTCCTTCACCGACTTTTTCCCTGGAGTTACAACTTCTATGAGTTCGTCCAATTGGGAGGGCGTGGCGGCGGGGGGAGAGGGGGCCTTGGCTTCGGCGAGTTCGAGGTTGGAAGCGTAGTCGCAGGAATCGCAAAAACCGATATGGTCTTCTCCTGAGTCGGCCAATACGGCAAATTCATGCGAGAAGTTGCCACCGATGTTCCCGGAATCGGCTTCGACCATTTTAAACTCCAACCCACAGCGCTGAAAAATGTTCGTGTAGGCACCGGCCACATTCTTATAGGTTTTCTGGGCATCGGCGTCGTCGGCATGAAAGCTGTAAGCGTCTTTCATCATGAACTCGCGCCCGCGCATGATGCCGTAACGGGGACGGACCTCGTCCCGGAATTTGGTTTGAATTTGGTACATTAGGAGGGGAAGCTGGCGGTAGGACTTGACCTCTTTTCTGACAATGTCGGTGATGATTTCTTCATGCGTCGGCCCATAGCAAAATTGCCGATTGTGCCGGTCCTGGATTCTCAGGAGTTCTTTGCCATAAAAATCCCAGCGTCCGCTTTCCTGCCAGAGTTCCGCCGGTTGGATGCTGGGAAGGTAGACTTCCTGGCCTGCAATGCGGTTCATTTCCTCGCGAATGATTTGTTCTACTTTTTTAAGGACTCTAAGACCCAGCGGAAGAATGGAATAGATTCCTGACGCCACCTGGCGGACCATTCCTGCCCGCACCATCAACTTGTGACTGATAACTTCCGCATCTGCGGGGGATTCCTTGAGTGTGGGAAGGAACATTTTGGAATAATGCATAAACCTTGTTTCTTTCTTTAAGACGTATAAATTTGAGTGAGAGTGTTGTCTTACAGGAATTTGTTGGCCAGGGCAATGTCTTCTTCCCGGTGAATCTCCAGCCAGCCTTTGTGAATTTCCAGAAAATGGATGACAAATCCGCGATCGATCATTTCCTGGATCAAATCCGTGAAGGTGAAATCCGCTATATCAGCGGCTTCCTGGAATTTCCCTTTATAGTTTTGTACGCAATCCTGATAGGTCTGGATAAACTGCTCGGCTCCGGTTTTTGAAAATTTTGCCAGCCCAATAAACTCATGGGTTGCGGTTTCCGGGTTGATCTTGTTGCCGATCTTGGCAATGCTGTTTTCGTAATCGACGCTGATGCGTCGGCGGCTGGGTTGATGCTTGTGTTTGCTGATGATGAAATCCAGCACTTTTCCATCTTCTGCCCGCTGATATTGAATGGTGTTGTCCGCCACCAGCACGATATCTTCCCGGCAATCCGTCAATTTGGTGACGATATGATTTTCCAGAAGGATGTCCGAGTACAGCATGAGGAAGCCGTTATTCATCTTTTCCCTGGCCGTAAAAATGCTGTGCAACATGGAGCCATTTTTATAAGCCGAATTTTTTAAAATCGTCGCACCTTCGGCCTTCATCTGGTCCGCGGCGTAGCCGGCAACGACGGTGATGTCGTTGAGGTTTCCCTTATTCAGTGTGTCGATTTGCCGGTCAAGGAGGGTCATTCCGGCGATTTCCATCATGGCTTTGGGCTTGCCGTTTAGCAGCGGTTTAAAATGCGGGTCTTCCCCGGCGGCGGGAATGATGACCGGCAGATTGGTCGAGAGTTCGTCCTGTTGATCTTTTTCCTTGATGTCCAGAAAGCCAACGGCTTTAAAAATTTCACGGACTGGCGAGCACAAAGGGTCCGCCTCAAATGACCTCTGGTTGAGGAGAAGGGTCTTGCTCACTTCCAGCATGGATTTATAGGCACTGCGCAGCAGATGATTGGCATAAATGATGACACGGAAACCGGCGGCGCTCAATTCATCTTCGGTGATGGTGTTGTAGGTTGTGGGAACGCAGATGAGCGGTTTGTCGAGTTTGAGTTCGTTCAAAAGATGGCGGTAGCTTTCCGCAAAACTCAGAATTTCATCCGGGCTTTTGGATTTGGAGTGGATCATGATCCCATCGACTCCGGCCAGCAGATAAATTCTTGCACGTTCCAGTGCGTCTTCCAGACCCATGCCTGCGATCAGGCTTTCCAGGCGGGCGATGATCATGAAATCATCGGTGGCCAGGACACTTTTTCCCCGGCGGATTTTTTGCGCGAATATTTCCGGTTCCTGCAGAGTCTGCTTTGTTCCCGCTTCCAGGCTGTTTCTTTTGGGAAACACCTTGTCTTCTATGATGACCGCAGAAACCCCCGCGCGTTCCAGCTTGGTAACCATGTATTCGAAGTTGTTGGCATCGCCGCCTGTATCTCCATCGACGATCATGGGCTTGTGAGTGACCGCAAGAATCTCATGAATGGTGTGCAACCGGGAATCAAAGCTGATCACTTCAATGTCGGGGTGACCCTTGGAAGCGGAATCGGTCAGACTGCTTTCCCAAATGGCGTCGAACTCACGGGTGACCGGTGTGTTATCACAGATGCCTTCCACTCTGGCATCGTTGGCGACAATCCCGCTCAATCCGTTATGAGCTTCCATGACACGGACGGTTTTGCCTGCATGCAAAAGGGATTTGAGTTTTCCGCGACGAATTTCAGGGAGCGTGTTATTAAGTAAAGTCATTGGTCTCTATCGGATGATTATGGTTTTTCCAGACGTTCACGAATCCATGATGGCACATAGATGGTCTCCAGATCAAAGTTTTCCAGGGCTTTCAGGATGACGACAACTTGCTCTTCAGGCTCCAATTTTTTGTCCAGAATAATGAGGTTATTTCCTTTTACTTTGCATAGTCCGCTTTGAATGGAAAGTTCCTCGTCAGCCAGATTACTGAACTCAATTTCGATGGAACATTTCGCGGCCACGGATTTAAGATCTTCAAGCTGGGCAGGGATGTCCATTCTAGCTCGCGGAGTGGGAATTATATCTATTGACTGTCCTGAAGGCTAGCTGATAACTCGCATGATATCGTTGTAAAAAGCAAACACCATCAGGCTGAGCAACATGAAAAGGCCGACCTGCTGTGCCCGCTCCCGGCTCTTCTCACTGAGAGGTTTGCCTTTGACCATCTCAATGAGAAAAAATAAGATGTGCCCGCCGTCCAGGATGGGGATCGGCAAAAGATTCAGCAGTCCCAGGTTGATGCTCAATAAAGCCGTCAGTCGGACCAATTCGTTGAACCCTTGTTCCGCCTGTTCGCCGTAAATTTGAAAGATTAAAATGGGGCCACCAATGGTGTCGGCGGGAATCGACCCCGCAATCATTTTCTTGATGCTGACCGCGATCAGATAAATCAATCGTCCTGTTTCCTGCAAGGAGCGACCGATGGCTCCCAGGGGACCGTAGCTTTCCTCGGCCATTTTCCCGCTCATGCCAATGCCGATGACGCCGATTTCGACTTTATTGCCTTTTTCATCATCCACGACTTTTGACTCAGGAGTCAGAGGAATCACGAGTTCCGCCCCCTCCCTGAGAACGCGAAAGTTCAGTTCTTTTCCGGGCTTATCCACCGCAGCAGGTTTGAGGTCGCTCCAGCCGAAAATAGGTGTGTCGTCGACTTTAAGAAGCTGGTCGCCGACTTTCAGTCCTGCCTGATCGGCGGCTGAGCCCTCCTTGACAAAGGTGATGTCCCGCACCAAAGGCGTGATGCCAATGAGCCCCACTTTCTCCTTGTCCCCAAACAGATCGGTGATTTCTTCGGTCACCGGGATGATGGGAAGGGTCAGAAGGCTGGTTTCCCTTTCTACTTCAAAAAGGAGAGATTTTCCCGGTGAAGCGTGAACAATATTTTGCAGTTGATCCCAGAACTCAACTTTTTGGCCGTCGATGGCAACGATCTTGTCTCCGGCTTGAATGCCTGCTATCTGGGCGGGGGATTCCGGTTTGACGGTGCCTGTGACCAGGCCCAGGGTTTGCACCCCGGCCAGATAAACGCCCCAATAGATGAAAATCGCAAACAGAATATTAAAGAGTGGGCCGGCAAAGGCGATGGCCAGCCGATGCAGTACCGGGGCGCCGGCAAACGAACCTTCCTGGTCCACGGAATCGGCTTCAAAATCTTCCCCCTTCATTTTCACGTATCCACCTAAGGGAATGGCGGAAAGCAGATACTCTGTGCCGCCCCGGGTCACGCTGAATATTTTGGGGCCAAAGCCCAGGGAAAACTTTTCGACCACCACCCCGACTTTTATGGCGACCAGAAAATGCCCTAATTCGTGAACAAAAATCAGGGCCGCGAGGCCGGTGAGAAAGATCAGCATCTTGATCCCAAAACCCATAAAAGCATCGAGGGTCATTGCAGACAATTCGAACATATTATTGATTTCCTGGTGATTTATTATTTGGCGGTGTAATCCAGCAACTCTACATCTTGAGGGATTTTGAACCGGAAGGTCTCCTCCGGGATTTTTACGTTTACCTTGATGTCGCTGAATTGAATCTCTGTCTTATTTCCTAATTTATCATACACGCTTGATCCGACGATTTGGTAGTTTTTATTATCCGCAAACAGCACCAGACGATCCAGGCTGTTGTCTTCCTCAATGGGAATGAGGTCAACGAGGATCAAGTTGTTTTCTTTTGAAACTTTAACAACATTGAAGGTGTCCGATAATTTGCCTTTTCCGGCAAGAAATAAAGCCGGGGTGTTGGAGGAGTAAATACTGTCCAACGGGGCTTTTGTCACTTGCTTCTCATCGGGAATATATAACCAAAGCACCTTGTTGTCGCTCACCAGAACTTGCGGGTCCGGGGCGTTATAAATCCATTTCATTTTTCCCGGTTTCTTGATCAGGACATCGCCTTTGGCTTCGAGAGCCTGGTTCATCGTTTTTACATACGATTTTTGCAGGAATTTTGCGGTGAACGTGTTCACGGATTCGTATTGCTTCTGAATGGCATCCAGGGCTGTTTGCTCTTCACCGGCCCAACTGTTGGCACAAAAAAAGAGGCTCAGTATTAAAATGGAGAGAAGGATTTTTTTCATATAGATAAGCGTGGGGTCAGGGGTTAATTTTCTTTTGCGTGATCCTTCTTCCAGACAGGGTGAGCCGATCTTCAATGATCAGCTGAATGGTCCTGGGGTAAAGGAGATGTTCCTGCTCTAGTATACGTCGGGATAATTCCGCTTTATCATCTGAGTCATATATGGGGACAACGCTTTGCAGAATGATCGGCCCGCTGTCGACGCCCTCGTCGACAAAATGCACGGTGCATCCAGAAAACTTGACTCCATGATCCAAAGCCTGTTGTTGCGGATGCAACCCTGGAAATGCAGGCAACAGCGAAGGATGGATATTAACTATTTTCCCCGCAAATGCCTGGATGAATTCTTTCCCGAGAATTCGCATGAACCCGGCGAGGCAAACGAGATCTACGGATTCGGCTTTCAGCAGGTCCAGCATTGCCTGATCATACTCCTCTTTGCCCGGAAATGATTTGGGGTCGATGAATACGGTTTTAATTCCTCTATTCCCGGCGCGTTCCAAAGCAAAAGCGTTTTTTACATTGCTGATGACCAGGGAAATTTTTGCGGTGAGAGCCCCATGTTCTATCTGATCTATGATGGCTTGCAGGTTGGATCCGTTTCCCGAAACCAGTACCCCAAGTTTAAATTCCCTGGATCCCATTCAAACTTTCTGAAAAAAGCCCTCAAAAGGCAGATTTTAAGTGCACGGATCGCAAGGGATTCCATGCTTTTTACATGAGCTTACCATTAAATATTCAGATAAATCAATGGATGGACAATTATTTGCCTCCCAATGCCCTTATGATTGATTTGGATCGTTTATCGGGGAAAAATAATTATTATTACAAATGGGAATAAACTCAAGGTTTGCCCGCTCTTTATTTGTGGAATTCGAAATTCATGTTTGAATTCCATCCCTTTTTGCGATCCGCCTGCCGATTTTAAACTCCCTGGCAGGCGGATTTCTTTTTCCCCGCATACTGTTTTTGTCCCGATTTTTGAAGTGTTTTCCCGCCACGCATATCTTTCTAATATTTTTAAACTCATTTAAATACAATAATTTAATTAAATTTTTTGGCTCTCACTGTTAGAATAGTTATATCCCTGAGACGAAGTTTTATAGATACCTCGGATACCTGTTCTGGAGAGGAACGGAGGGAAATGTTTCCTTGCCGATTCTTAGCTTTTGTGGGCTCTGGGGCCTGACAGATAATAACTGATGAACTTGAACGGTGAAATCATGTTGAAAATGAATAGACAGCGCTATTTAATTATTTTTTCCCTGTTCACGCTTTTTTTGCAGCCGCCTTTAGCTTTCAGCGATCAAAAAACTGATTTATTGTCTGCGGTTTATCAGGGTGACTATAAAGAGGTTGGAAATTTGCTTTCCGAGGGAGTGGATCTGGAGTCCCGGACGGCCAAGGGGAGTACCGCTCTTATTGTAGCGGTGGCGGGAAAACATCACCGGATTGCGGATCTTCTTTTGGCCAGGGGGGCCGAGGTCAACGCCAGAAACCGCTACGACGATACCGCTCTCATTCTGGCCTCCACAGTGGGAGATAACGGTTTAGTCAAAATGCTCCTCGATCAAGGGGCGGATATCAATGCCCGGAATATGTATGGTTGGAGTTCGTTGGCAAGGGCCGTCCGCTATGGCCATGAAGAAACCGTGAAACGGTTGATAGCCCGTGGAGCGGATCTGGAGTCAACCATTAAGGGAGGCTCCACGCCTTTGTTGATTGCCATAGGAGAAAACCATTTTGGCGTGGTGCATGAATTGGTGGAACGAAAAGCCAATGTCAATGTCCAAAACCAGCAGGGGATGACTCCCTTGCAACAGGCGGTATTCACCCGGCGGTCGGATATCATCAAGCTGTTGCTGGAACATGAGGCGAATCCTGAAAACATCAATTCCGCCGGTGATACGGTACTGGCCCTGGCAACTGCACGGGGGTTGACGGATTGCATGCAAGTTCTTATCGAAGGTGGGGCTGACATTCATGCAAAAAACAACAAGGGCTGGACAGCTCTGGCTCAGGCCGCAAAGCATGGCCAAACGGAAGCCGCAAAAATTTTGCTCGCTCATAAGGCTGATGTGAATACGAAGAGTAATGGTGGAAGCACGCCGCTCATGTTGGCGGCGCAGTTGGGGAATATTGAATTTGTCAGGACGTTGCTGGAACGGGGCGCCGACCTTAATGCCAAAAGTAAAAATGGCGCCAGCGCACTCATGAGCGCGGTTGCGGGGGGAAACTCACAGATGGTTCAGGAGTTGATAGCTTCGGGCGCGGATATCAATGTCAGGTTGGAAAATGGTTCCACCGTTTTGATGGTTGCCGCAGAACGGGGACAGATTGAAACGGTCCATGTGCTATTGCAGCATGGAGCGGATATTCATATCCGCAGCAAAAAAGGCTGGACACCTCTAATGGGGGCGGTTGCCGGCGGATATCCTGATTTGACCAGACTTCTTTTGCAGAAAGGGGTTGACCCTGACGCAAGAAGCAGAAATGGCTGGACGGCTTTAAAGATCGCTTCTCAATTTGAACACAAAGAAATGGTTGCTGTTTTGAAGGAAGCCGGTGTCCGCGAGTGACTGGTTTCTCATTCAGCCGGAAAATAATTATCCCTGTTCATGTGGACGGGCACAGATTTTCCTGGATTATTTTCAGCAGCCCGATGTTTTGCGTGTGCCCCGTTCTGTGGGCTTTGATATGGCCACGAATGGGTTTTCCTAAAAGGTAAAAGTCGCCCAGAATATCCAGAATCTTATGGCGCGCAAATTCGTCCTCAAACCGCAGTTCGGTGTTCAATACCTTTTTGTCTCCCAGCAGAATAAAGTTGTCCAGCTTGCCGCCCGTGGCAAATCCCATTTTTGTCAACTGCGCCACGTCCTCCATGAAGCCAAAGGTGCGTGCGGGAGCGATTTCATTTTTAAAACTGGCCTCTCCATTAAAAACGAAGGTGTAATCCTGAGTGCCGATGGGCTCGGGATATTTCATGTAATAACTGACGGTAAACTTGTCAGCGGGTTCGATGGAAATCATCGGACCATTTTCTTTATGAGGCCCAAATGTGTAGGTTTTATCGATGACGATTTCATCGTAAATTCCATCCTGCTCCTCGAATTCTCCATCCTCGATCAACGCACAAAAATCCTTTGCAGAACCGTCCATCACCGGGGCCTCGTCACCGACCTTAATGAGAAGGTTGATGATCCGGTACATGTGTAAAACCGCCATAATGTGTTCGATGGTGGCCACGGATACCAATCCCTTTTTCAGGCAGGTTGAGTAATCCGTAGACTGCACATTTTCCAACCGCGCCGGAATGGTTTTCCCTGTGGAAATATCTCCAAAAATAATGCCGCTCCCAGGGGGAAGAGGCTGAAGGATGAGCCCGGTCTTGATTCCTGAATGGAGCCCGCTTCCGCAAAGAACCACACTTCGCTTGAGAGTTCTCTGTATCAGGGGAGGAGGGGTGGGCTGTTTGCCGTTGGGTTGCGGGAGGCGAATGGAGTGCCGCTTCAGTTTTTCCTGAAATTGTTTTTTGTCTGTTTTAAGAGCCTTGCAGGTTTTTCCCAGGTCCCATCCGTTTTTTCTCAAGTTGTGGATGATGAAGCCTTTTTCCCAGGTCAGCTCCGCTTCCTGGAACGATTCAAAATGATCAAACTCCTTATGGGAGATTCCGTTCTGGGGTTTTTGAATTTCAGGAAGAATTTTCTGCAATGAAATTTTCCCCTGAGTTGAGCCGGTGATCAGAAGTTTATCCAGGATGTCTCGCAGTTCCTTCACATTTTCCGGCCAATCATAACGGCACAAAGCCGTCAGCGCTTCTTCTTCGACGACAGGAGTGGCGAACTTTTCCCTTTCGGCGCATTCCTCAAAATAATCTTTGACCATCATGGGAATATTGGCCGCATAATCGCGTAGGGGCGGGATCTTAATGGTGGTGTTCTCAAATAAGTCCAATAACTCATTATTAAATTGTCCGGCGGTGGCCAACACTTTTAAATTCTTTGATGAGGAGATTAAAAGTCGCGCGGGAAGAAATGCACAGGTGGACTCGCCTTTCAATTCATGTACGAGCCTCTTTTGGAGATCTTTATCCAGGGACTCAACGTTGCTGAGGTAAACCACGGAACCCTGCATATTGAAAGGTGACGTTTTGGACCCTTTTAGGGAAGATGATTTTTTCTTCTCGTCGGAGAACAAATGGGTCTGAATGTCCTGAGGTTGCCGGACAGCGCAGTTCAGTTTGATGAAAGGACGGTTGCTCTGTTTGCCTTTTCGATGTATGCAATACGCGATGAACTCTTTTCCCGTTCCTTTTTCGCCCAGCAATAAAATGGGGTCATTACTTTGCGAAGCCTGTTGGGTGGCTTTTTTCACTTCCACCATCATTTCAAAACAGAGAGGAAGGTCGTCTTGTGCCAACAGAGTGTTTTCCAGGTTTTCGTGGGTTTTGTGTTTTTCTTTAAAAACGTTTTCGACCGATTGAGTTAGTTTGTCCAGGGAGAAAGGTTTTTCAATGAAGTCAAACGCGCCGAGTTTGGTTGCCTGGACTGCAGTGTCAATGGTGCCGTGACCGGACATGATCAGAACTTCAATTTCAGGATGGTAGGTCTTGACGGTTTTCAACACCTCGATGCCGTCCATTCCGGGCAGCCAGATATCCAGCAGCATCAGATCGGGAGGATTGGATTGAATCATCTCCAAAGCGCCCAGGCCATCCCTGGCGACTGAAACTTCGTATCCTTCATCGGTAAGAATATCCTTCAGCGAACTGACTATATTTTTTTCATCGTCTACGATTAAAACCCGTTCAGTTGGCAACATTTTCTCCGGATATTAAGTTGTGGTTGGCTCAGAGCGTTCAGGGGCCTACAAAAATGCTAAAAGACCCTGTTAAGAATGTTTGATGAAATCCAGGTAATAGATTTTATCCCCGGCATTGATGAAATTATTCTCGTATTTGGATCGGGGCAACTCCCCCCGGCTGCCTCGAAAGACTCCGGATCCCAATTTATTTTTTAACTGGGAGTGGGCTTCAAAAAATTCCAGAATTTCCAGAGCGTAGGGTTCGCTATCGGTTGCAACATGAATTTCTCCGTCAGAAATTAACTTCCCGGTTATCATGTCAACAAAGGGTGGTTTGATCAATCTGCGTTTGTAATGGCGCTTTTTGGGCCAGGGATCAGGAAAATTGATGTAGATGCGGTTCAGATCGTCCTCTTTGAAATAAAGAGGGATTTTTTCCCGCGCATCTCCGTAAATGATGCGGATATTTTTAATTTGCAGTTTATTGATCCGAGTGATCACTTTGCGGATGCCCTTGTGGTAAAAATCCAGCCCGACAAAATTGGTTTCCGGTTCCTTGGCGGCCATTTCAATTAGAAATTTTCCATTGCCAAAACCAACCTCCAGGTGCAGGGGATTGTCATTTTCGAACACGGCGTTCCAGTCCGGGCGGTTTTCCGTGTCCAGAAAAAACGGACTTTCCTGAGCGACTTCTTCAAATGAAATTAAGGGCTTGGATGACATTCAAAATTTATCCTTCAACGCTACCATGAGATTCATGGATGGTGATTATTTTTAAGATTTCAAACTCTTTTTGCTGTCCTGGAAGAGGAATTGTGATCTCATCCCCCTCCTGTTTTCCGAGGAGAGCCCTGCCCACAGGGGAGGCCGCTGAAATTTTGCCTTCATCGGGATTGACCTCTTCCGGAAACACCAGGTGATACTGGACTTCCTTTTTCGTATTGAGGTCCTTCAGGAATAAGGTGCTTCCCAAGCCGGACCGGTCTTTGGGAATACGGTTTACATCCAACGACATGACTTCGCTGATTCTTTGTTGCAACTGGGATAAACGGCTCTCCAGAAACATTTGCCGCTCTTTTGCGGATTTGAATTCCGCATTTTCACTCAAATCCCCATGTTCCATGGCAGTTTTTAATGCTTTAGGAATGTCAACTTTCAATTCCGTTTTAGTTTTTTGGAGTTCCGCATCCAGTTTGTCGAGAATGGGCAGCCTCATTTGTTTACTCTCCGTAAAAAATTCGGACGCTGAGGTGAGGCCCGTGTCCGAACGCAGTTCTAAATTTATATCTCGGTCAAAATTGGACTCCCAAATAAAACCGGACTTTCCTGAAAATTTCCCTCCCCACTATAGGCTGGGTAGAAATGGTTTTCAAGTTTCCATTGTATTTATGTTAAATGCTTTTTTTACCCTTCGTTTGCAAAATATTTGAAATGTTACCCAGCAAACGTCCATCCAGATTTTCATTTGTAAAAACGGATTTTATTAAAGATTCAACTTAATGTAAATTATTGTGTTTTATTATTGAAACCACTTTATTTGCATAGGTTGATAATCCCGGTTGCGTCCTTTTTTTATTTTGCGTAAAGCCTGTTCTCTTACGACATGACTCAGGGATTGGAAAATCCACCCCGGTCTTAAAATCTTACCAGAAAAATCAATGCTTGGTTTTCGGGAATTCGGATTTTCGGAGCAAAATCAAAAAAATGCAAATTAATGAACGAGATACCGCTTTAAGTCCTGAAAAACCGGGTTTTATTTTAGTAAATGAAGAAGAGTGCTCAACGGTATTAGCCAATGTTGCTAAGTTTGTTCAGGATAAAAATATTTCAATGAGAACAAAATCGGGATGGAATGAGTTCTTTGAAAACGAAATATAACAAGGCGCTACACTCGGACAATTTTTACGCTGCGCTCCAAAATTGCCTGTGAGCTTGGTCGTTAGCATTCCGAGGCCTGGTGCGTGATCGTCATATTCGATACAAATGTCTGGATTTCAGATCTTGCGCTGACCTCAAAAGTCGGGGGTGCTGTGCGCTTCTATCTGCGAGGGCAGAAAGCTCACATCGGTCTTCCAGAGGTTGTGAAGCTAGAAACAGAAGTACACCTGCGAACCACCTTGAATGTTGATCTCGGCTGTGACTCTTCGGCCCAGCCAGTGTTTGTCCACACCGTCGCCGATGGATTTCACGACTCCCACAAATTCGTAACCGCACACCAGTGGCAGGGGGACGGGGTAGTCGCCGGAAAACAGGGCAAGATCCGTCCCGCAGATGCCGGCGGTTTCGACGCCGATCACCACTTCGTTATCAGCCGGTCTTAAAGGTTGTCGCTCTTTAATGGCGATGGTTCGGGGAGCGGTCAGTTGAGCGATTTTAGGCATAGGGCAACGATCCTGTTCAATAGTTTCTGTGACCCGGTGGTGATTGATGCTGAGGAACTGCGTGGGTTCTATCGTTTCTTTTTCTTTGATTTTTTATCCTGCCACAGGATCAGCCAGTGTTGAAACAGGCGCAGCGGCTGGGTACCGTTAAATTTTCGGCGTCTGAATTTAGGCGTTTGATCGTGTTGCAATTTGGCGACCACTGTGGACCCCACCGCTTCTTCCACCACCACGCCGCGTTGGGCGTGTTCCAGTTTTTTGGATTCGCAGACACCGCGAAAGGCCACCACCAACCGACAGTCCAGGGGGCGGTCTTCGTAGATGGTGCAGGCCTGATCCTCGCCAAGGAAAGGGCAGGGCTGGTTGATGACCAGGTTGTGCCAGTCGACCTGGTCCAGGTTCTTATTGGATTTTAATACCTCGCGGACCTTGCGGATGGTTTTTTGTGAACGTTCGATAACTGCTTCGAGGTCGATGCCTTTTTCCTGCACCAGATTGAGGATGCCGTCCCATTCCATCTGCGTGAGCGCGACCCCGGTATAACAGCAATGGGCGCAACCTTCTCCGCATTGCAGAGGAGGGGCTTTTTCCCGGTAGGCCTGATCCAGAAGTTTCCAGAACGCCTGCAAAGGAGTGATCTTTTCATCTTTGGCCAGGGATTTTGCGGTCTCGGACATGCGGGCATAGGTTTCCTCAATTTCCTGCTCTGAAAACCGGGCTTGAATGTATTTTATCAGTTCATCCGGCTGCGCCATTCCCTTGATGAACATGCCAATGTTGTCTGTTTGTACGGGCATAGAATTTATGTTCAGTAACACCGGGTAAGCCCCGGCTGGGGTTCGAATAATTTAATGGAAAGGGTAGCACCCCAAGGTTGGGGTTTACAAATTGTTTTTATTAATAGAGGGGTGGTTGTGGGGAAGGCTGAAAGGTCTTATTTTTTCGTTTTCGCAACGTATTTCATCTGCAACTCATAGATCAATTGTTCCAATAGTTTGGCCTCATCGGCGGTGAGATTGCCCTTGGTTTTTTCTTTCAGCATCATAAGCATGTCGATGGTCTGCTGGACCGCAGGCAGGTTTGTTTCGGTCTGTCCGGTGGTCGGGTCGGGCATATCCCCCAAATGATAAAAAGCGGAAGACGTGAGAGACAGTATAAAGGTGGAAAAATCGAGTTGAAATGGAGCATGTTCGTGAACGGTCTCTTTCTGGGAAGCGGGTTTTTTTGCCGCCTCCTGCTCCTGAGTGGCCGCGTCTTCCTCGGAAATTTGCGAGGAGCGTTTGTCCTTGATTACAAATCCTTCACCTTTTAATTCTTCTTCACTCATAGCAGGAATCTCAAAAAAAATTAGGGGGTATCCAGCGTGATGCTGGACCCAATATTGTCGTACGACGGGTTTATGGCCGACTGAACCCTGTTCCGTACGGAATTTTTCCTCCCGCGTAACGGGTTAGCGGATTTCTTCCTCACCCATGAACAAGCGGACCGAGAACCCGAGAACGATCATGATCAATCCCAGCATCAGCGACAGGTATCCGTCCCCTTCAATGAACTGCATATAGGTTTTCTCCAGTATGGGCCATTGCCGGATCAAGCCCGCAAGAACGAAGATGCCTCCCAAACCAAAAAGAACGATTTTCATCCAGCGGATATTATTTGCTCTGGATTCCAGATTTGCATTTTTTCCCGCTTCGGCTGGGTCCAATGAAGCCTTTCTCCCTGGCGATTCAGTTCTTAAAAAAACGCGGATATAGAAGGGTGATCTCATGAGTTTTCTAATCTTCGGAAAGGGTAGCAAATCCAAAAATTTATGTCAAAATAATCGTTTGGGCAGTTGTTGTGGGCGATGGGTTCTGATACATTATGGTGCCATGAGACATATATCCTGTTTTATTTTATTTTTGACCCTGATTTTTGGAGGCTGTTCTGGCGAGCAGATGGCGGTTCGAGCGGCCCTTCCTTTAGTCGAAGGCCAATATGCCTCTATTCAGGAAGAAGCGGACCCCGACCTGGCTGAGAAAGCCATTCCCGCCAATTTGAAAATGCTGGAAGGGTTTTTGAAGGGGGATGAGAAAAATTTGACCCTTTTGCATGCCTTGTCCGAAGGGTTTTGCGGTTATGCCTTTAGTTTTGTTGAAGAGACGCAACCGGACCGGGCGTCTGCCCTGTATCTCAGGGGCAGGGATTACGCTTTGCGCGCTCTGGAGGTGGAGACAGGAATCAAACGAATTGATAAATTGGGCCTGGAGCGATTCAAGAAATCGTTAAGGAAGATGACCGTGAAAAACGTTCCCTCTCTTTTTTGGACGGGCCAATGTTGGGGCGGGTGGCTGATGCTCAGTCTTGATATCCCAAATGCATTCGCGGATGTGTCCAAGGTGGAATTGCTGATGAATCTGGTGTTGGAGTTGGATGAAACCTATCATTATGCGGGGCCGCACCTGTTTCTGGGCGCCTTCTACGGCAGCCGGAGCAAATTATTGGGAGGTGATCCCGAAAAAGCGCGTAAACATTTTATTAAGAGTCTAACTCTGACCAGCAGCCGGTTCCTTATGTCCCGCGTTTTATATGCAAAAACCTATGCCGTTCAGGTCCAGGACAGAAATTTGTTTGAGGATCAATTAAAAGCGGTGATTAAAACCCCGTCGGATATTCTTCCCGAACAGCGATTGGCTAACGAAGTCGCAAAAATAAAAGCCAGACGGCTTTTGAAATTGTTGGGTGAGCTGTTTTGATTCGCTATCTCCACTCCTGAAATTGATTCCCCTGCTGATAAATCCCGGTAAAAAAAATGATGTTCACCTTTTCTAATTCTATGCGAAAGATATTTTCGTATGGCCTCGTCCTTGCGACCGCAGGGTTTCTGCTGTTGAGTCCTGGGGTGTCTTTCGCAGAGGGTAAAAAAACCCGTATCAAGTTTGCGACCCTGGCGCCTGAGGGATCTTCCTGGATGAAGGAAATTCGCCGACTGGCGGATGATGTGGAAAAAAATACGGATGGCCGCGTTACCTTCCAGTTTTATCCGGGGGGCGTCTCTGGAGATGAGAGAGATGTCATTCGCAAAATGCGGATTGGGCAGATTCATGCCGCCGGTTTTACGGGCGTAGGGTTGGGGGAGATCCTGCCGGAGGTGAGAGTCCTTGATTTGCCGTTTCTTTTTAATACGGATCAGGAGATTCAGCACGTCTACGAGAAAATGAACGGTTATTTTACCGATAAGTTTGAAGAAAATGGATATGTCCTTTTGGGCTGGGTGCCGGTGGGCTGGGTGCATTTTTTTTCCACTCAGGAAATTCATTCTGTTGAAGATATAAAAAAGACCAAACCCTGGATGTGGGAGGGGGACCCGCTTGTGGAAGAAACCTACAAGGCCCTCGGCGTAAAACCAGTGCCTCTGTCTGTGACCGATGTGTTGATGTCCCTGCAAACGGGACTGCTGGACACGATTTATGCTTCGTCTCAGGGAGCATTGGCCCTGCAATGGTTTACCAAAGTGAAGTACATGTCGCAGCTCAGGATGGGGTATGCAACCGGCGCGGTGTTGATTTCCAAAAAAAAATTTGACAGTCTTCCAGAGGATTGCAAACCGATTCTGAAAAAACTCAGTGAAAAATACCTCAAACAGTTGGTGCAAACCATCCAGAAGGACAATGGCAGTTCCATTAAAATCATGCAGGATAACGGAGTGCAGTTGACTGAGTTGCCGGAGAAAAAGGTCATTGAAGAATTTCATCAGGCCGGAGCCGTTACTAGAAAAAATCTTGCAGGTAAACTTTTTTCACCCAAACTCCTGGAGACCGTATTGAACCACCTACAAGAGGTAAAATAATATCTGGTGAAAATCGTGTCCACGATAATCCCGAACTTCTTCCCTCTGCCGAATCCACTGCAAGAATTTCCAGATCTATTGATTTTGAGTTCACCTCTCTCTGAAAAAGCTCACCCGCGATCTATTTCAATTTAAATGTTTGATTTTCCTATTACTAGTTGATTCCTTTCGGGAAAACGTATATAAGAAAATCACACAAAATATTATGTTTGTTCCTATGCAGGCATCCCCCTAGCGAAATGGGTGTCGGTTGTTAAATAAAAATTTTTCGGGGGACGGAATTGAGGAAAGGTCTACGATTGAAATCTGCGGTTGGGGTGTTTTTGGCTGTTCTTGGTTGGGTCACCCTAAGCTATGCAGCGCCCCTGAACCCACAAGAAACCTCAAACTATTTTAGTTCCGACCTTTTTACATCGAAATCATTTTCCAGCGAACAAGTGGCTTCATGTGAAGGGCGATGCCTTCAAGGAAAAACCTTGTTGGCGAAAAGGACAAGAAAGAGGGCATCGGTCCAAAAAGTTTCCACCTCCCCCAACGAACAATACAGCCCGAAGTTAAACACGGATTACTTTCTAGGCATCCTTTCCGACACGAAATATATTTTGCTTTCCCCCCTGCAGTGGAATACCTCCGACTGGCTCAAAGCCTCTCTGGTTCTGGGGGTCACGGGGGCTTTCTTTGCGCTTGATGACGAGATTCGGGATTTTGCCCAGGATAAACGCAGTGCGACTACCGATGATGTTGCGGCAGTGCTTGAACCTTTTGGCAACGGGGGGTATACCTTTCCCGGTTTGGTGGCCTTTTATGTGTATGGTCATTTTGCGAAAAATGATAAAGCCAAACGGGTTGCCCTGTTGAGTGTGGAAAGTTTCGCGGTGACCGGAATATTCACTTTTGCACTGAAATTTTCCTCAGGCAGAACCCGTCCCGGTTCAGCCGAGAACTCGCGTGAATGGAGCGGGTTTGATTTCGACAACGTTTCGTTTCCTTCCGGGCACACATCCTCTGCATTTTCCATCGCCACCGTCATCGCTTCCGAATACGATGACAAGCCGCTGGTTGCCCCAATCGCATACAGCGTGGCCGCTTTAACAGGGTTGTCGAGAATCAACGACAACAAGCACTGGGCTTCCGATATATTTTTAGGTGGTGCCCTGGGTTATTTTGTCTCGAAGACCATTCTGAAACTGCACAGCGACAAAAAAGGCAGGCATTATACCATTTATCCCAGAGTTTCGAAGAAGGAAGTCGGCCTGGATTTTGCGATGCGGTTTTAGGGGGACTGATAAGAAGAAGTCGGGCGGTTTAGCTTGAACAGAGTGAGTTGTGAGTCTCTGGTGACTAACTGGTGGGCGGTTGACAGGTAATCGAACAATTCCTTGTTCACAGTTTCCAAATCAATTTTTGCCATGGCGTAATAAGCCGCGCCGTTAGCTATGTATTGATCGATATCCTTTGGGCTTAAATTTTGACGATAGCCCAGGGTCCAGCCTTTTCGGTCGCTGTAATAAAACGTTTGCGGTCTGTTAGCGCCCACATCCTGAAGCAGGATGCGGTCATTTTCTCCGCTGTTTTCTTTTATTACTTCCCCGATGGTCATGTAGTCCCGATTAAAATTCAAGCGTTTATTTAATTTATAAATGGAATGAATGGGAATAAAGACGATCATCAGCAAAACCAGTCCCACCTTGATGTCCCGTTTCCAGGCTCCTGGATTCGGATGGGCCTTGAAAAACTTTGCAAGAAAAATTCCGACAAAAACCGAGCCAACAGGAATGATGGGAAGTTGATAGTATTCATGCACCTGGTTGCCCACAGCCACTATTAAAAAATAAGCGCAGACCGAGAAAAACCAGACATGAAACAGGTATTGTTCCTTGCGCTCTGTTTTGGATAGCATCCCGAGGACCAAAAACGGGAACGCCGTGAAGGCAAACATCTTTTCCACCAGCCGGGTCCAGAAAATCAGCTTATAAAATTTATAGTCAAAAAGAATTCCCTGATTTGCCAATTTGTCGTTGCCCAGCCAGATGCTCTCGCCCTGATGTGCCTGGGCGTGTAAATCCGCCATGTGGCTATACCACAACAAGGGCGGTGCGAGGATGAGCAGGACGAACAGATATAGTTTGTATTGAGCGAAAATGGTTTTTCCAAATTTCAACCAGGCCAGAAACAGCAGCGGGCCGCCCATGTATAGGGTGGGGAGTTTGATCAGAAAAGTGAGCGTTGTGAACAGAGACGCCAGGAAAAAGTCTCTCCATGTGCCGGTATCCAGCCATCGGGTAAAGGAATAAAGCATGGCGACGGAAAAAAACAGCATCGCCGATTCCGGCATGAAGGCGCGTGTGTAAAAAACCGACATGGGTAAAATTGAGAATATAGCCGCCGCTACCAGCCCCGTGGCCGGGTCGTAATACCTTTTTCCCAATAGATACAGCATGCCCACGGTTCCCAGAGAAAAAGCGATGGAAACCACGCGGCCCAGGATGTCGTGAAAACCAAATATTTTGTACAGCAAGGCCACGAGGTAGGGGTAAACTTGAAATTCAAATTCGTAGTATTCGTGGACCCAATTGGTTGCGGGTTGGAGGAGATTCATCTCCTCTAAATAAAAGTTCTGGGCGATGGTGGCTGTCAGCGTTTGGCGCCAGCTGTGAAAATCGAGCAGAGGATTGGTCACGCCCCAAAGCCTGAAGGCCAGCGCGACCAGGAAAATGTATAGCAGAACTTTTGCGTGTGAATCGGGTTTTAAAACATTGAAAATGGTTTTTTCTTTCATTCGGTTATTTTTTCCTCGGCCCAGGTTGCCAGTTGCTCACGGAAGATTTTCGCGTTGTGGCGGATATCCACGGGAAAATTGGGATGAATAAGGAAGAACTTAATTTCCTCCGTGTGCGGGTACTGTTTTCCCCGTTCGAGAAGTTCTTGCATGAGAGCTTTCGTCTCTTTGGAATCCGGGGTGAGCTTGGTGTCCTCAGGTTCTATCACCATGACAGGTTCTTGCAGGCCCTGTTCTCCCACCCCGACAAGGGCCGAACGCCTGACCCTGGGGTGCTGATTGAAAATGGCTTCGCAGGGGATGGTGTAAAGAGTTTTGCTCTTGGTTATCACGCGTTGGCTTTTCCTGCCGCAGAACCACACACGGCCTTGTTCGTCCAGCCAACCCAAGTCTCCCATTCTATGCCAGAAGTTGTCCCCATCGGCAATTTTTGCGAGTTCATTGGCGGGACTCAGGGGATTAAAATATTTCCGGGTGACCCAGGGGCTCTGAACTGCAACTTCACCCACTTCATAGGCAGGTTGTTCTAGATCAGGACTCCAAAACGGGATGGAATCATCGGTGATTTTTATAATTTTAAGTTGCATGCAAGGAACCGGATGCCCAACGCAAAGGCCCAGGCCCTGTTGGGTTTTCCCCCAGGTTTCGCCGAGAATGGTTTTTCTTTCTATTGAGGTGACCGGCAGGGCTTCCGTTGCTCCATAAGGGGTATGGATTTCCGCGCTGTCCTCTAGAATTTGATCAAACCGTTGGATCAAGGTTCCGGGTACGGGAGCCCCGGCCATCAAAATTCGTTTGATAGAAGGCAGAGTGATTTTCTGGTCGATGCAGTGCCGACTCACTGTGTCCCACAGTGCGGGAGAACCGAAACTATTGGTGATGGCGAATTTCTTTATGAGTTTTATCAATTTTTCCGGGTTCACGCTGGCGGGTTGGGTGAAGTCCATTTCTGGCAGCACACAGATCATCCCCAGTAAGGGGTCGAACAGACCGAAGAGCGGGAACGTCGGTAAATCGATTTCCCCCGGTTGAATCCCAAAGGATGATCGTAAAACCTCGACCTGATGAAGAAACATGCTGTGGGTGTACAAAACGCCTTTAGACGGCCCGGTGCTGCCGCTGGTAAAAAGTATGGCGGCGGGATCATTTTCGTTGATTTCCGCAGGCGGGATATCTTCTGCGCCCAGCTTTCTTATCTGGTCCAATGTGTTTCCGCCCCAAAACCAGCGGCGGCCCACGGTGACGGATATTTCGATGTCCTGAAACGGCTTGGGAAATAATTTTCTTGCGGCAAAGGCTTTCGGGATGGCGATCATTCCCTTGGCCTGAGCTTGCTTGATGCATTGCAGCATGTTTTTCCGTCCCAGACCGGGGTCGATCAATACGGCAACCGCTCCGGCTTTAAGCAGGGCGAATGTCAGGGTGATGAATTCGATACTGAAGGGAACGAGCAAAAGCACCCGGTCGCCTTTGGCAATTCCTATGCGGATCAGTCCCGAGGCCAGACGATTACTGTCCTCGTGAAGTTCCTGGAAACTGATTTTGCGTTTTTGCCAGGGAACGATGACTGCTGGCGTTTTCGGGTTTTCCCGAGCGACCTGATCCAACAGAGTGGCGATATTCAACTGCGAAGCCTTCATTTTCTTAGGGACGGTTTAGAGCCTCTTTGGCTAGAGGAATGGAAACTTTCCTTTTACGCAGGAAAGATTCCTGATTTATTTTTTCCACGGAGTTTTTGATGGACAAAAAATCTCTGGGGATGTGAGTCAGCAGGTAGTTTATGGTTTTTTCTGGAATGTTCAGTCCGATATCATTGCCAAGCTTGGTGAGTATTTTCGCCGTCGTCGTGTCGTCTATCGGTTTGATTTCCGCCGTCATGCCCCACAGAAATCTGGATTTCAGGTAGGGTTCGGTGGCGGCGAGCTTTTCCGGACTGTGCAGTCCGGCGAAAACTGCTTTTTTATTATTTTCCTGCAAGGTGTTGTAAATATGGTAAAGCTTTTCCTGGGCTATGGGTTGTTTTGCCAGGAAATCGGCATCGTCCAGCAGAAAATAGTCCGCTTCCAGTAATAGGCGGAGCGTTTGCGTGACTTCCTCGGAGTTTTTCTCTCCAATTTTGCGCACGAATTCCTGCCCATTAAGAAAAATCACTTTTTTGTCGGGCTGAGTTTCCGAAATATGATTGCCGATGGCCATCAGCAGATGCGTCTTTCCCAGGTTGCGGTCTCCGTACAGGTAAAGCGTGCTGTAGGAGAGCGGGGCGTCCGATGTGATTTGCCGGGCCACTTCGTAGGCGAACCGGGATCCTTCCGATATCACAAAGTTGGAAAACTTGAATTCAGGACGCGAAGGGAAATCCAGAATGAGTTGCCTTGAGAAAGGACTCGTTTCAGACATTTTTATAATTAAAGCGAAGAAGGAAAAATTTTTATCAGAACCGCTTTGATCCCCGGAAGATTTCAGGGATCAAGGACAGAAGGATTGTACCACTACCTGATGAATTATTTGGGATTAATTTGTATTTCCAGGTGTGTTTTGAGCATGGCTTCCGTGACGATCAGGGTGCACACCCAGCCTTTTTTCTCGTAATTCAAGATCATCCCGCCATGTTGCATTGCGTTGATCATCTTCCATCCTTTGTTGATCATGGCATTTTGGTAATAATTCACCACTTCCTGAGCGCCGTTCCAACCTGAATAATACAACCGCCCCACCTTGATCGATCCACTGCCGGATTCATAAATAAAGGATTTATCCCGGTCGGACTTGAATCCGGCAGGGATGGGCACATCGGTGAACGGGTAGGCAACATCTGAAAACCCCGCTGATGCATCCTCGGAATTTATAGTCTTCTTTTTCCCGGCGCACCCGCCTAAAGAAAAAAGCAGTAATGATGCCATCAAAATGAAAGTCAGAATAGTGATTCGTTTATGCATTATCAGTAATGAACCTCCCAAAATAAGCGACTGCTAATCCTAGCAGCATGAGAAATAAGCCCACGATCCGTAAGGTGGTATCGGGAATCTCCGGGATTTTGCGCGCGAAGGCCTTTACCTGAGCTGGAAAACAGAAATAAGGAATGCCTTCAAACACCATCATCAATCCCAGGGCAGCTAAGAAAATACTCATCGGTTGAACAGGGAGAAACCCTGGGTAAATGAATAAAAGCAAGGTGGAGTGCCTCCAAAAGATCTTTGCCAGGATATTTTAGGCGGACGAAGAAAATTTTTAAGGGAACCAGCCATTTTGGGTAGAAAAAGTCAGTTTGGGCAATTTGCGCAACTCGTTGGAGAAAATTCCCGGATTCTCTCGCCCGGTTCCCTTAACGGGACTCGAACTGTTTGAATAATTATCTGTTATATAAAACTATGAGTCAATAAGTAATTCTGGAAGGGTCGAAGCATCTTAGGAAATGGAGGTTGTAAAAAGAACTCTGGCTAATTATAATAAGTACACTGAAAAGTTATTATTTTTTAAAAGGTTGGCTGGAGCCAAACAGTTTTAGAGGGAATCTCTGAAAAGTTGGGTCTTGTCAGGTTTTGCTTCACAAAAAGGATTTATTCTTTATTACTATTTGGAATAAGCTCGTTTCATTTACTTTTCATTTACTTTTCATTTGCAGACTCTGAAAAGCCGCGCATGATTTTTCTTCTTATTTCGACCATTGGCGGTCATGCTCCCGGGCGTAGAGGTTAAGAAAAATTAATCCTGCTTTAATATTTGATTAATATCAGATTTAGTAGCCTGAAAAGAATTGCACTGGAACAGCGTGCTTCTTTAAAGCAGTAATTCATTTCGGCAGAAGATCCCGTATGGGGATTGAACACTTTCATTAATTTGGATCGTATAGCGAGGTCACACATGAATTTAAAGATTGTTAAACTCCCCTTTGTTTTGATGCTTGCGGGCGCATTGCTCTTGCCGGTTTCGTTTGGGAGCAATGGTAAAGGGTATTTAGAGCAGGCGTTTGCATTGAGTAGCGATACGGTCCCCCTGGCAAGTAACATATTTGTTGATATCGCCAAAAAGCAGAACCCGGCGGTGGTCAACGTGAGCGTCAAAGCCAAAAGACAAGCCCAACCGAGTGCCAGGCAATTTCAGGCTCCCCCTCCACCTTCTTCTCCTCCGGGAGGCGGTCCTGATCCTTTCAAGGATTTTTATGATCGTTTTTTCGGACAACAACGTCCGGAGCAACGGCCTAAAGGGGGTATGGGTTCCGGGTTCATCATTGATCCCGAGGGTTTTGTCCTCACCAATTTCCATGTGGTTGACGGAGCGGATGAAATCACCGTTACTCTGGATGATGATAAGGAGCACACCGCGACGTTGATTGGAGCCGATTCCAAAACCGATATTGCGTTGATCAAGATTGTAAGAAAAGAAGGCAACACCAAACCTTTCCCCCATTTGAATCTTGGAGATTCAGAGAACCTGGAAGTCGGGGAATGGGTCATGGCGATAGGCAATCCATTTGGCTTGAGCCATACGGTCACGGTAGGCGTGGTCAGCGCTCTCAGCCGGAACATCGGGGCCGGGCCTTATGACGAATTTATCCAGACCGATGCATCGATCAATCCTGGCAACAGCGGTGGGCCTTTGATCAATATCAAAGGCGATGTCATTGGCATCAATACCGCGATTATATCTGGCAATTCCGGCGGCAATGTCGGCATCGGTTTCGCCATTCCCATTAATATTGCCAAGACCATTCTCAAGGATCTGAAGGAAAAGGGCAGTGTGACGCGCGGGTGGCTGGGAGTCATGATCCAGAAAATCACTCCCGAATTGGCCAAGTCCTTTGGTCTGAAGGTTGCCAAAGGAGCTCTGGTGGGTGATGTGATTCCCGAGGGTCCTGCAGATAAAGCTGGAATCAAAAGAGGGGACGTCATCGTTAAATTCAATAAGGAAGATATCGATGAAATAGAAACCTTGCCAAAAATTGTGGCCAGGACCTCCCCCGACTCGCAGGTTCCCGTGGAAGTGATCCGCGATGGCAAAAGAAAAGTTTTCAATATCACCATCGAGGTTCTGAAAGAAGGAGAAACACAGGTCGCCGCCAAGGAAGATCCTGTGGGTCTGCAAGTTCAGGACATCACTCCAGAACTCATGGCGAGCCTTCAGTTGGATTCTCCAGATGGGGTTCTTGTTTCCGATGTAGCGGCTGATGGTGCTGCAGGAGAAGCGGGAATCCGTAGAGGCGATGTGATAACAGAAATCAACCGAACTCCTGTTAATTCTGTTCAGGATTACGATAACGTCACTTCTGCGGTAAAAAAAGAAAGCACGGTGTTGTTTCTTGTCCGCAGAGGAGGAACCACGATCTATGTGGCTGTTAAAATGAACTAGGGGTTTAGGGTTAAACTCTAACAGGTTGCTGAAAAAGAGAAAAATCCGTCAGCGAGTTAAGTTTTACAGGTTTTTGCTTTTAAGTGGCACAGCCTTTCCAGGCTGTGCGCACAGGCTAGAAAGCCTGTGCTACTGGTTTTCTTAAATTAACAGTAAACTTGAAATTAACATTTTAAGGTCCCAAAAATAGTTTTTCAGCAACCTGCTAATCATTCAACCTTCCATTTTGTATTGACTTGATGAAGATGGTGGGCCAATTCCGGTCCACCATCTCAATCCTTACCCCACTTAAATTTCTTATTATGCTATTTCCCCGGATAGTAAGACCCGCTATTCTCTCTGCCCTCCTGTTTTGGTTCCTTTTACTAAACTCTTTCCCTGGTTTTTCTCATTCAGAATCCAGCCGAAGAACCCCTTTGGTCTTAGCGGTTGAAAAAGTCGGCCCGATGGTGGTCAATATCTATACCGAGGAGGCGCCTCCTCAGCGCGGGAATCCATTTCGGAGTTTTGGTGGAGGTAATTTTGGAGGTGATGTCTTCGATCGGTTTTTAAAGGATTTTATTCCTAATTTCGATCAACAACGACGGAGCCTTGGTTCGGGAGTCCTCATCAATCCCGAGGGATACATCCTGACCAATGAACATGTGATCGGCAAGGCGGTTAGAATCAAGGTGACTCTGATTGACAAGCGCGAATTCGACGCCCGTTTGATCGGAGCGGATCGGAAATCGGACCTGGCCGTGATTAAGATCGATTCCGACCAGCCGCTGCCTTTTGTCGAAATGGGACGTTCGGACGATTTGATGATTGGCGAGACGGTGCTCGCCATAGGCAATCCTTTTGGTCTTCAGCACACAGTGACCACTGGAATCATCAGCGCTCTCAACCGTTCCATCAAATCGGGAGAAGATATGGTTTACCACGACTTTATCCAGGTCGATGCCTCCATCAATCCGGGGAATAGTGGTGGACCGTTGCTGAATATCAATGGATCTTTAATCGGTATCAACACGGCGATTTATCAGAAGGCTGAGGGTATCGGGTTTGCCATTCCCATAGAAAATGCAAAACGCATCATCAACGATCTGATCAGTTACGGTAAAGTTCGTCGCGGATGGCTTGGGGTTTTGGTTCAGGATATGACCCCGGAGTTGCTCCGCTATTTCAAATTGGACCGGGCGCAGGGGGTGTTGGTGACTCAGGTGTTTCCTGAAAGTCCTGCCCGCAAGGCGGGAATAAAACAGGGTGATGTGATCCTCAAATTGAACAACCATGAAATCAGCAGAAAACTGGAGTACCAGCAGAGGGTCGGGTCTTATTCGGTGGGAAATACCATTACGTTTTCCGTTCTCCGCGAGGGCCGGCAACAGGACATCCGGCTCAAAGTAAAAGCCATCCCCAGTGATAAGGTTGTAGATTTCACCCTGAACTGGCTGGGACTGGGTGTTCAGAATATTGATGACGTGGCGGTAAGAAAATACCAGTTATCGACTCGCAAAGGAGTCATGGTCAATAAAGTGACTCCCAATAGCGCCGGAGGACGAATCGGTCTCAGCCCTGGGGATATTATCCGGCAAGTCAATCAGAGCCAGATTGACAACGAGCAGGACTTCAATAAAGCCATTCTGGAAGCCGGTGGCCGGGACAGCGCCCTCCTTTTGGTTCAGCGGGGCAGGTATGGCTATTACGTGACTTTGGAACCCTAGCAGGTTACTTCGATATTCCCCACAGTATAAAAATTCCTCAAAATTTCCCTAATTTCATTCACTGTCTAATATAATCGCTCCTGGGTTTTTGCCGTTTGCGAAACCTTTCATCCCTTTGTGATTTTTGGAGCCGATTTTCAAGATGCCACAATCCGATAAAGAAGAAATCGAAACACTCCGGCGTGAAATCAGGCGGCATGACATTCGTTATTATGTCGATGACCAGCCCGAGATCACCGATCGCGAGTACGACCGTCTGATGCAGAGGTTGATAGACCTGGAAAAAAAGCATCCCGATTGGGTCACTTCCGACTCCCCGACGCAACGAGTGGGCGGTAAGGTATCGGACCGTTTCGAGAGCGTGGTGCATAAAATGCCGATGCTCAGCCTGGATAATACTTACAACCTGGACGAATTCCGCGATTTTCATAGTCGTGTGGTCAAAGGGCTTAAAAACGAAATTGCCGAAGATGCCATTGAATATGTAGTGGAGTTGAAGATTGATGGGCTCGGCGTCACGCTTTCCTATGAAAACGGATTGTTTGTCCAGGGAGCCACACGCGGAGATGGCAGAGCAGGGGAAGACATCACCGCCAATTTGCGCACCATTCGTTCCGTTCCCCTTCAAATCCCTGTAGAGAAAGAAGCGTTTAAATTTCTCGAAGTGCGGGGCGAGGTTTACCTCGACCGCAAAGCATTTTCCAGGATCAATGAAGAACGCAAAGCGAATGAACAGGCGGAATTTGTCAATCCCAGAAACGCGGCGGCAGGCTCCCTTCGTCTGCTCGATCCGACGATCACCGCCCGTCGGCCTCTGGATATTTTTATTTACAGTGTTGGCTACATGGACCCCATGCCGTTTAAAACGCATTACGAAGCCATGCAGAAACTCAAAGCGCTGGGGTTTCGCATCAACCCGGCTACGGTTTTGTGCAAGAATTTTCAAGAAACCTTTGCTTTGATCGATCGTTGGCGCGAGAAAAAAGATAACCTCGATTACGAAGTAGATGGGCTGGTGGTCAAAGTGAACGGACTGTCCTATCAGGAGAAACTCGGATGCACCGCCAAACATCCGCGCTGGGCGGTGGCGTATAAATATGAGGCCGAGCAGGTGACAACCGAAGTTGAGGATATCGTCTGTCAGGTGGGGCGGACCGGCTCCATCACGCCCGTCGCCGTGTTGCGTCCGGTATTCTTGTCGGGGTCCACCGTCAGCCGTGCGACGCTTCACAATGAAGACGTGATCAAAGACAAAGACGTGCGAGTGGGTGATACCGTGGTGATCGAGAAAGCTGGAGAGGTGATCCCCAAGGTGGTGCGGGTGGTGAGCGAACCGGGAAAATCCCGTGGCCAACCGTTTAAAATGCCTGCTGAATGTCCCGAATGTAAAACGGCGATTGTCCGCGAGAAGGAAGAAGCCGCCTGGCGGTGTGTCAATTCTGCCTGCCCGGCCCAGCTCAAGGAACGTTTGTTCCACTTTGCGTCGCGCAAGGCGATGGACATCGATCACCTGGGACCGGCTGTGATCGACCAATTGGTAGACAGTGGCCGGGTGCAGCATTTCTCGGACCTTTACGCGTTGACTCCAGAAGATCTGGTGCCGCTCGAGCGCTTGGCTGAAAAGTCGGCGCAGAATCTTTTAAATGCGATTCAAAAAAGCAAGACTGCGGGACTTTCCCGGTTGTTGCACGGTTTAGGAGTGCGTCATGTGGGGCAACGGGCGGCTGATGTTCTCGCGCAAACCTTTCATTCGATGGATGCATTACAAAACGCCTCCTTCGAAGATTTGGAATCCGTCATGGAGATGGGACCCATCATGGCCGCAAGCCTGCGAGTTTTTTTTGATCAGGAGGCTAATAAAGAAGAAATCCTCCGTCTTCAAAAACAGGGTGTGGTCATGGTTGAAGAAAGGCAGGAAACGGGGGACCGACTGCTTGGCAAACAGTTCGTGCTGACCGGCACGTTGCAGGACTATACCCGCGACCAGGCCAAGGAAAAAATTCTGGCTCAGGGTGGGAGGGTGACATCCAGCGTTTCCAAAAAGACTGATTATGTCGTTGCGGGGGATGACCCCGGATCAAAACGCGACAAAGCCGAAAAGTTGGGGGTGCAGATTTTAAGTGAAGATGATTTTAAAACTCTTTTAAGCGAATGAAAACTTTAAAACCGGTGGTGCAGGAAGAAAGAACGGGATGTGGAATCGCCTGTGTAACGATGCTTTCCAATCAATCCTACCAACACACGAGAAAGATTGCCAAACAACTGGGCATTTTCGCTGAGGACCCTGAATTGTGGTCTGAGACGGTGTATGTACGAAATCTGTTGGCGCATTTGAAGATTAAAATATCAGACAGGGAGAAGCCTTTTCAAGATTGGAATCGTCTTCCCGATCGCGCGCTTCTGGCTATCAAATGGCATGTGGAAAATGGAATCCCGTTTTGGCACTGGACGGTTTTTGTCCGCGAGGGACAGCAGGGTTACGTGCTCGATCCAAAGAAAGCTCTCAAAAATAACCTGAGGACAGATTTCGGACGCATGAAACCCAAATGGTTCATCGAGGTATTTTTGTAGGGAAAGCCTCTGCTCAAAGGCAGAGAACAGCTGACCTGCTTTTCCTCAAGGATTGGCCCGGTTGCCTCAGGGCCGTGCGCGAGACCTGCCTCGGGGCGGTTTGCCTCTGACCGGTCGACTGGTTGATGAAGACTTGCGTTCGGGAGGGCGTTTGGTTTTAGGACGCCGGGGCGGCATTCCTGGCTTACCTTTAAGAAATAATTCTTCTTCCGCCCAGACAACGGGAATTTTGGTTTTTAAATATTCTTCCACCCGTTCCAGGTGGGCCGCATAATTTTCGCAACACAGGGTGATAGCCGTGCCTTTCTTTCCGGCGCGGGCTGTCCTGCCGATGCGATGAACGTAATCCTCAGGGTCCTGTGGCAAGTCGAAATTGATCACGTGGGTGATGTCATCGACATGAATGCCGCGTGAGGCGACATCGGTGGCGATCAGTATATCCAGATCACCAGCGCTGAATTCTTCGAGAACGCGGATACGGGCTTTCTGATGCAGGTCGCCCGAGATCTGTCCGGCGTTGAAGCCATTATGTTTGAGTTTGGCTTCCAGCCTTTCATTCATGGCTTTGGTGTTGCAAAAAATCAACACTTTTTCTCCCTCTTCCTGTTTCAGCAGTCCCAACAAAAGATTGAATTTTTCGTGATGGCCGACATGATAAAGGGATTGGGCAATTTCATCGACCACGGCCTTTTCTGGTTCGATCGTCACTTTTTCCGGGTTGTTCATGTGTTCGTAGCACAGTTCCATCACCCTGAAGTTCAACGTTGCCGAAAACAGCATCGACAGGCGCTTGTTGTAGGGCGAGGTATTGCGGAGCAGGTAACGCAGGTCCTGAATGAAACCCATGTCAAACATGCGATCGGCTTCGTCGATGACCAGCGCTTCCACCAGCTTCAGGCTGAAGAATTTCTGTTTGTAATAATCAATCAGACGTCCAGGGGTGGCGATGAGAATGTCCACCCCGTCTTTAATCATGGTGCGTTGTTTGTCATAATCCACGCCGCCATATACGCAGACGATTTTGAAATTGCAATGTTTGCCTAAGAGCAGGGCATCTTTTTCTATTTGCCGGGCTAACTCGCGGGTTGGAGCGATGATGAGTGCACGTGGACCGGCTCTTTCCCCTTTCATTTCGGGTTTTGGGGTTGCGAGAAGTCGTGTGAAAATGGTGATCAAAAAGGCAGCGGTCTTGCCGGTTCCCGTTTGCGCCTGGCCGGCTACGTCCTTTCCTGCCAGGGCGATGGGCAATGCCGCAGCTTGAATGGGGGTACAGTACTTAAAATCCGCGTCCTGTATGCCTTTTAGTACGGTCTCAGGAAGGTGAAGAGACTCAAATGTAATTTGTTCCAAGGGGGGCTCCAACTGCGGGAAGGACTCAACTAAGTGTCGCCGCTTTAATAGGGTGGATGTTTGAGAATTGTTTGTTAATTTTGAAGTATTCAATAATACCTTAGGTTCATTATATTTCCTTCTCTCACTTTTTCAACAGCAAACTCATTTTTCTTGACAGAAAACGATGGGAATGGTTCAATACGCCCTTCAATTTTAGCCAGTTATCGGGTATCCGCAGGCTTCATCGGCTTTTTTCTTACGTTTGACAGACGCCTTGTTTTTTAGTCAAATGTTTCGCGGGTATGGACATGCTGGTTGAAGGGGTTCTAAAGGCGCCAGCCACTGCATTCTTTCTTGAGAATGTTTAATATCTCTTTTTTATCAAATGGTTAATAAGGATCTGTTGTGATTAAACATGATGTCGTCATCATAGGCGCGGGTTTGGCCGGCATGCGGGCCGCTCTGGAGGTCTCCAAGGAGCTGGATGTGGCCGTTCTAACGAAGGTATATCCTTCAAGGTCGCATTCCGGTGCGGCTCAGGGTGGAATCGCCGCGGCTCTCGGAAACTCCGAGCCAGACAGTTGGGAAGAGCATATGTACGATACGATCAAAGGGGGAGATTTTCTCAATGATCAGGATGCCGTGGAGGAATATGTTAAAGCCGCGCCGAGCATCATTTACGAATTGGAACACATGGGCTGTGTTTTCAGCCGGACACCGGATGGAAAAATAGCGCAACGGAGTTTTGGTGGTCATTCCAAGCCGCGCGCCTGTTTTTCTGCGGATCGTACGGGTCATGCCATTCTGCATGCTCTGCACGAGCAGTTGATGAAGAACAGCAAATCCGTAAAAATTTATAATGAATGGAATATGCATTCCCTCATTACCGAAGGCAACCGTTGCAACGGGGTCGTGGTCAGTAACGTTCAAACCGGGGCTGTTGAGGTCATTCAAGCCCGAGCTGTAATATTTTGTACCGGAGGCTACGGCCGGATATTTAAAATCACTACCAATGCTTTTGCCGGCACCGCAGATGGCGCTATGGTGGCTTTCAGAGCCGGGATTCCTATTGAAGATGCGGAATTTATTCAGTTTCATCCCTCGGGATTGTACAAACAGGGGATTCTTTTTTCAGAAGCGGCGCGAGGCGAGGGCGGTTACCTGCTCAATGGCAAGGGCGAGCGGTTCATGGAAAAATACGCCCCTTCGCGTATGGAGCTGGCTCCCAGAGACATTGTTTCGCGTGCGGAGCAAAGTGAAATTGACGCGGGTCGGGGTGTCGATGGGAAAGATTATATCTATCTCGACTTGCGGCATCTTGGCGAAGCCCGGATCATGGAGCGTCTACCGCAGATTCGTCAATTGGGGATAGACTTCACCTCCGTTGATTGCGTGACGGACCCCTTACCCATTCAGCCCACAGCTCATTATTCGATGGGCGGCATTCCCACCGACAAGTTCAGTCAGGTGATCATGGACGCTGAAGGAACGAAGATGGAAGGTTTTTTTGCGGCTGGCGAGTGCGCCTGCGTTTCTGTTCACGGCGGCAATCGTTTGGGAACGAATTCGCTATTGGAAGCTACGGTTTTTGGCAGACGTGCGGGCATGTCTGCTTTGGAGTATGCAAAAAATGTGGATTTCGCCAAAGTCAACGAGGGCCCTGAAAAAACTAAAGTTCTGAAAATGTTTGAAGATATATTTCAGAGGGACGGGACCGAGAGCTATAACGAAATCCGCGATGAAATGAAAGAAGTGATGATGGAAAAATGCGGGGTGTTCCGCGATGAAGAAAGGCTGAAAGCCTGCATCAAAACTATAAAAAGCCTCCAAGTCCGCTTTAAAAAGGGTAAAATAACGGATAAGGGTAAGCTGTTTAATACCGAATTATACGAGATTCTTGAGCTGGAAAATATGCTGGGTATGGCAGAAATTATTGCGACCTCGGCTTTGGCCAGACAGGAAAGCCGCGGCGGCCATTCCCGGACGGATTATAAAAAACGCGATGATGTAAATTTCCTAAAGCATACGATGGTTCATGGCTCATCGGGTGCGTTGGAAGTGAAATACAAGCCGGTGATCATCACAAAGCATCAACCTACTGAAAGAACCTATTGATGGCTACCTTCAGGATCAAACGATATAATCCGGAAAAAAAACCGGAACCTTATTACGAAGATTTTCAACTGGATATTCCCAAAGGGGCGACGCTTTTAGACTGCATCAACCAGATCAAATGGACTCAGGACGGTAGTTTGAGTTACCGGATGTCCTGTCGCAGTGCCATTTGCGGGTCCTGCGGCATGAAGGCCAATGGTCGCGCCCTACTGGCTTGCCAGAAGCAGGCGACCAGTCTGTTGGACAAAAATGACACGATAACGATTGAGCCTTTGGGGAATTTGAAGCCGATCAAGGATCTGGTGGTTGATTTTCAACCGTTCTGGGACAAGATCAACAAGGTCACCCCCTATTTGCAGACCAGCAAACAACCACCTGAAAAAGAGAGATTGCAGTCTCCCGAGCAATTCCGCCTGATCGACGATTCCAGCACCTGCATCATGTGCGGCAATTGTTATTCTGACTGCAATGTGCTGGAGGTGGACGATAATTTTCTGGGACCGGCGGCATTGGCCAAGGCCCAGCGTTTTGTGGGCGACTCGCGTGATGAAGCAACTCTGGAGCGAGTGACGGCATTGAGCGAGCCGGGTGGCATCTGGGACTGCACACACTGCGGGGAATGTGTGGAGCGTTGCCCCAAACCGGCACAACCTTTTTACCGCATCAAGGAAGTCATGGCGGTGGCGCTGGAGAAGGGCGTCCATAATAATAATGGTGCGCGTCATGCGCTGTCATTTGTAAAATCCGTCAAGAGCAGTGGTCGGCTCAACGAAAACATGATTCCAGTGGAATCTATGGGATATTTTAATTTCAAGGGATTGCTGGAGTTGGTTCCCATTGGAATACGAATGTTGCTGAAACGCAAGATTCCTCCAATCATCCATAAGTCAATTGAAGATGTTAAGGACGTGAAGCGTATTTTCAAGGAACTGGGTCAATGAAATTTGCTCTATTTACAGGTTGTGTTTCTCAAGGCGCCACGCGCGAATTGATGGTTTCCACCAAAAAAGCCGCAGAGGGACTGGGCATAGAATTTGTCGAAATGAAAAGTGCCGCTTGCTGTGGCGCGGGAGTGGTGGGCGAGAAAAGCCAGATGCTGGCCGATACACTCAATGCCCGCACCTTTGCCATTGCTGAAAAGCAGGGGCTGGATCTGGTCACCATCTGCTCGACCTGTCAGGGGGTCTTGAAAAAAACCGAATGCAATCTCAAGTCCGATCCGGAATATATGAAGAAGATCAACCATATCCTGAGCGAGGGCGGTCATCAGTACGATGGCGAAAAAAGCCGCATCAAGCATTTTGCCAATATTCTCGCCAGTGATGAGGGCATGAAACGGCTCAAGGAAAGGATCAAACGACCGCTGACCGGGTTGAAGGTGGCGGCGTTTTACGGTTGTTATGTTCTGCGCCCCTCAAAACTTTCCGATTTTGACAATCCGGACAACCCGACCGGAATGGAAGACATTTTCACGGCGCTTGGAGCCACTCCCGTCGATTACCCCAGCCGTACCAAGTGCTGTGGGTTTCCCATTGTCATGATGAACAAAAAAGCCTCTCTGGATATGGCGGGCAACGCTTTGATAGACGCCATCGAAAGCGGAGCCGATTGCGTGGTGACCGGGTGTCCCCTGTGTCACTTGAATCTGGATTCTTACCAGCCCGAAATTGATAAACTTCTAAAAAAGAAATATTCCATTCCCATTCTTCACCTTCCGCAACTCGTCGCTTTGGCCCTGGGGTACTCTCCCAAGGAGCTGGACATGGACAAGCACATCGTTTCGACCCTGACAGTCAAAAGAAAACTTCATCCGGTCAGCTAGCCCCGCAACGCGGGGAGGAAAAGTGAGGCTAACGTTTGTGATATCCTTTCCATTGCCTTCATGCCCCTGTGGTATCCTCTTCATTTACATCATGCCCCGAAGGAGTAGGAAGGGTGCTATTAGCTCACGAGCCTCTGAGAATCTAAAATCCATCGCATGTAAATATTGGGTCCAGCGTCACGCGGGCCGGATGCACAAACTCTTGAAGTCACGCCCCGGTTGGTGCATATTACCTTGAGCGCCCGCTACGCGGGAGGAAAAATTCCTCACGAATGAGGGCTAGGTCGGCCCAAAATCCATAGCGCGATAATATTTGCTCCAGCCCTCAGGCTGGCGCAAGAGGTGTTTCTTTGACGGACCCCAAATTCAAAAAACAGGTCGCCGTTCTCCTTGGCGGGCTGGTCGTTTCCCTGCTCATATTGTTGATGCCTCAGCCGGAAGGTATGACGGTTGCCGGTCAGCGCCTGTTGGCCGTGGTGGTGTTGATGGCCATCTGGTGGATGGGGGAGGGCACGTCGATTACAGTGACGGCTCTTCTGCCCCTGGTTTTGTTTCCCCTGCTTGGCATCCTGTCCAGCAAGGACGTTGCCCCAAATTATACCAACCATCTGGTTTTTCTTTTCCTCGGCGGGTTCATGATTGCACTCGCGATGGAAAAGTGGAATTTTCACAAACGCATCGCATTGGTCATCATTTCCCTGATCGGCACAGACCTGCAGCGGATTGTTTTAGGGTTCATGGTGGCGGCGGCGTTTCTTTCCATGTGGATCTCCAACACGGCGACCACCATGATGATGTTGCCGGTGGGCATGGCGGTGGTGCGGCAGATCGCGTCCGAAGCTTCTTTGAACGGAGTACGCAATGCCGAGAGCGAACAGGCGATCCAGCAAAGCCTGGGCCTGGTGCTGATGCTGGGGCTGGCGTATGCGGCCAGTATTGGCGGAGTGGGAACCTTGATCGGCACGCCGCCCAATATCGTGTTTGCCGGGTTCTATAAAAAACTGTATCCCGAATTGGTTGAGATCAGTTTTTTTCAATGGATGGTGCTGGCGGTACCTCTCGTCTGCGTTTTTCTTCCGATAGTGTGGGTCTACCTGTGCCGTTTCGTAGCGCCCATTCCTCTAAAGCAGATTGAGTTTGGCCAGAACGAACCGGAAATTATCAAGAATGAACTCAAAGCTTTGGGAAAAATGAACAGGGCGGAAAAAATCATCGCCGTGGTTTTTGTGTCCACGGCCCTCCTGTGGATATTCAGAAAATCCATCACCATTGGTTCGTTGGCGATACCGGGGTGGTCCGGTTTTTTTGCAAGGCCGGAACTTTTGCACGATGCCACGGTGGCGATGGCAATGGGACTATTATTACTGCTTCTGCCTCTGAACTTCGGCAAAGGCATGGAACTACAGGGAAAGCGGGAATACTTCGTGCTCGATTGGGACACCGTGCAGAAGAAAGTCCCGTGGGGAATTCTCCTGCTGTTTGGCGGCGGGTTCGCGTTGGCGGCGGGGTTTGGGAAAACCGGGCTGGATCAATGGATAGGCCAACAGCTGACCGGAGTGGCCGCGCTCCCGCTTGTCGGTGTCATACTCGTCGTTTGTCTGGCGATCACGTTTCTCACCGAACTGACCTCCAACACGGCGACCACGACGATGATACTGCCTATCATTGGGGCGACTGCGGTGGCGGCAAGTTATCACCCTCTCATGCTGATGATTCCCGCGACCCTCTCCGCATCGTTTGCCTTCATGCTGCCTGTCGCTACGCCTCCGAATGCGATCGTCTACAGCTCTGGCTGGGTGACGATTCCCAAGATGTCGCGTGCTGGAGTGGTGCTGAATTTTTTAGGCGCGATTCTGGTCACGACGATGGTCTTGCTGTTCGTGCAGAAAATTTTTCTTTAAGGCATCTCTAAAAATTAGTTTATTACAGGAAATCGAACATTGTACAAGGATTTCTTGTATCAGTGGCATGGGCTTTCTAGCCCGTGCGGACAGGCTGGAAAGGCGGAATTAAATTCCGCACTTCCGTATAACCTTTAAGGGCAGGTCGCCTGTCCCACTAAAACAAAGCCATCTCCTTAAATTGACGATTAGGAACATTTAGTCAATTTTTAGAGATACCCTTTAATAAAAATGAAAAACTTTAACTAAACCTAATCGACCTATGAAGCCAAAAATAGTTTTCAGCTTGCTCGTGACAGCGCTTTTTTTTCTAATGACCGAATGGGTGTCTGCGCATGGAATGTCCGAGGCTGACAAGCAGGCCATGCTTGGCGGTGGCTACCTGCAATACATGTGGCTCGGAGCCACTCACATGCTGACCGGCTACGACCACCTGCTGTTCGTATTTGGCATCGTGTTTTTCCTGACCACCTTCATGGATGTGGTGAAATACATCACGGCATTTACCGTGGGACACAGCATCACCCTGATCTCCGCCACTCTCATGGGAATCACCGCCAATTACTGGCTCGTCGATGCGGTGATCGCGCTCAGCGTCTGCTATATCGGTTACGAAAATCTAGGCGGGTTCAAGAAATTTTTCGAGAAAGCTCCCAACCTTCTGCTGATGATATTTTTACTGGGCTTCATTCACGGTTTCGGGCTGTCCACCCGGCTGCAACAGCTTCCTTTGGGGGACGACGGCATTGTCCTCAGGATTCTTTCGTTCAATCTGGGCATCGAACTGGGGCAGATAAGCGCTCTGTGCGTCATGGTGGCGTTGCTGTTTAAATGGCGGCGGACGAAATCCTTTTTGCAGATCAGCTCGGTGTCGAATAAGGGCCTGATCGTCGCGGGGAGCCTGTTATTCCTGATGCAGATGCACGGCTATTTGCACAGCGTCAACCCCGATGAATTTGGTTTCCCGGAAGACAATCATTCCCATGCCCATGAAGCGATGGATGCGCTAACCCCCGTTCCCGATAATGAGTTTGATATTTCACCTTTAGGGGGGGTGAGAAGGAACTCGCTTGAGTAGGGGAGAAGGTTCTTCTTTAATTTTCTCTCCTCTGAGAGGAGAGGATTAAGGTGAGGAGGGATAAAAGATTATTCTTCCTCCTCTAACGCTTTTAGTATCATTTCCAACACTGACTCTGTTTCCTTGAAAATCTGATCGTTCCAAAACCTAAGAACGCGATAACCCTGAATTTCCAAAAACTGAGTGCGCTCGTCATCCTCCTTTTTTCTTTCCAGGTGTTGCCCGCCGTCTACCTCAATGATTAATTGTTTTTCTATGCAGGCAAAATCTACGATGAAATTTTTAATGGGGTGTTGTCGTCGAAACTTATATCCCACCAGTTGACGGTTTCGGAGTAATGACCACATTTTTCTTTCCGCATCGGTGGAGTTTTTTCGAAGGTTTTTGGCGTTGGATTTTGGAGTGGTTTTCATTGTTCCCCTCACCCCAGCCCTCTCCCCAGAGGGGCGAGGGAGATAATTAAACTACCTTCATTAATTTCTTCCATTTTTTCTTTGCGTTCGCTACGACATCACCCTATGTGTGTTGCGGTGAAATCCCCCTCATCCTACCAACCTTCTCCCCAGAGGGGAGAAGGAACTAAAAAAATTCCCATGGAGAAGGGATGATTTTAAAAGATTCCTCTCCCCTGTGGGGGAGAGGATTAAGGTGAGGGGGTATTTTTACCCTCAATTTTTTCTTTGCGCCCTTTGCGTCTTTGCGGTGGAAATTCCTCAAGGGCACCTCTAAAAATTAGTTTTTAAAAGAGAATCGAACATTGTAAAGAGTTTCTTAAATCAGTGGCACGGGCTTTCCAGCCCGTGCGAACAGGCTGGAAAGCCTGTTCCACTATAACAAAGACACCTCTTTGAAT
>JAQCGX010000026.1 GCA_027619975.1 Nitrospinota bacterium | reverse complement strand
CCGTGCCACTGATTTAAGTAAATTTTGCACACGAGTCTATTTTCTGTGAAAACTAATTTTTAGAGATGCCCATCATAAAATAGATTCTCTTCAGGTTTTTCAAAAAGGCTCAGGGGATATGGAATGGTCGATGATTCAATTCTAAATTTATATGGGGACAAGATGCAAAACCTCGCGGGAACGCAAGGGGTCGATATTTCTTCTCAGCGGATGGATGATCTGGACCGTAAATGTCTTCAGTTCGCCTTGGAGCAAAAGTCCGATGACCTGGCGGCGGTCGATCTGGGATGCGGGTTGGGAGTTCAGGGAACTCGTCTTGCC
The DNA here is from genome assembly GCA_027619975.1 of Nitrospinota bacterium. NCBI lineage: Bacteria > Pseudomonadati > Nitrospinota > Nitrospinota bacterium. The sequence continues at coordinate 49,347 of JAQCGX010000026.1, read as the reverse complement.
CTTACAGGCATCAAAACCCTGCTCATCGATTCCAATGATATAGGAAACAGGGTTGCGCAATGCGCCGGTCTGTTGAATCTGCAAAACATCAAATTTCTGCAAAAAGACGCCCGTCTTTTATTGCCACAAGACCTGCCTGAAAAGATTCAAATTCTGTACTCGCAGAGATTCATTCACTACTTGAAATTCGAGGAGGCGGAGGCGTTAATCAAGATGATGGCAGAGAAAATGGAGACAGGCGGGCGGGTGTTCCTATCGGCATCGGGGATCGATACGGAACTTGCTGTCGGTTATCGGGATCGGGAAAAAGCGGTTCACGACCGCTATTCGCCATTGAACAAGGAAATAGCTTTAAAGCATCAGATTCATGAACCGGTCTGCCTGTATTCCGAAATGGATTTGAAACAGCTTTTAGAAGCTCACGGGTTTAAAGAGGTTTTAGTTTGGTCCTCGGAATTCGGAAACATCAAAGCCATTTTTGAACGGGTATGAAGCACCCTCACCCGACCTCTCCCTATAGTGAAGGGAGAGGAGATTGTAAAAACCCTTGAGGGGGTTGACCATATATTGGGCCGCGGTTTCCATCCTGCACATCCCGTTAATCCTGTCTAAAAAGGGGGTAAGAAGTCAAGTTGTTCCTTTTTCCTCAAGACCGTGCCACACGCGCAGGATGATAATTTCATCACCCATAACGCGATAGCGGATAACGTAACCCCGCCTCCCGATAGGAACGATCAATTCTCTATCCTCCCTGCGCTCGACGGGCTTTCCTATATGTGGATTCTCAAGAAGAAGCAACGCCGCTTTCTTTAAATTTTCAGCGGCTCTGCGGGCGGCTTCAGGATTGTGCGGCTCGATGAACTCCCGCAACCGGATAATATCCTCTCGGGCGGGAAGCGTCCAAATCAGCTTTTTGTTGGCGGGCATTGACCTTCCTCATCTGTTCCCCAGGTATCAAACCATTCCATCATGGCTTCGTGGCTAACAGACTGGCCGGTCTTTTGGTACTCTTTCCAAGCCTCGTCGGCCTCATGATTACGACGTTCAATCTCTTCCTCTCTATCCAGATAACGGGAGATGGCGTCCTTCATCAGCCAATGAGGCGAACGATCCTTGGTTTTACCAAGATTCTTGAGTCGGTTGCGGGTTGCTTCATCCAGCTTCACACCCATTGTCGTTTTGTCACTCATAATAAAAACCTATTCCGGTTGCACCTATCGCAACCAGAATACCTCGATATCATCAAAAAAACTACCAAAAAGTAAAGGGAGCCGATCATTCCCTGACTGCATCTACGTTTTTCTTACAGGCTATTGCTTCTTCCCACCCAGGCCGGAGTGTTTGAAGATCTCGCCCATGGCGCTAAAAAATTTATCCTGTTCCTTAGCCTGAATCTCAGCGGCGCGTTTATCCAGATCAAAAATATTAAGGCGGATTTCCTGTGGCCGTTCCAGAAGATTCATCAAAGCCTGGCCCGAATGGACAGGTGGATGACAGGTCTGCTTTTGACACAGATAAACCGTGGCCTTGCCACCGACTGCCGACCTCCCCTCGGTGAGCGGCAGTTCCTTTTGAACCTTTTCATTCTCGCTCCAAAGCAAAACTTTATGAGGACGGAAATCCTCCTGCACGGTGTCCCGCATTTCCTGAAACGCCTTATCGTCTTTGGGTCCGGCAAACACCACTTCCGTGGGTGATGCCAAATAGTAGTCCAACGCTGATAGTAACCCGGTATGCGCCGCCGGACTTCTTTCCATTCTTGGTTGATAGGCTTTCAGCATGGCCTCCACTTTTTGCCGGTACTCCTTCTTACCGGTGAGATGCACGAGTTGTAATAGGGAATGCGCGGCGATGGCGTTGGCAGAGGGGACCGCCTCATCGGCAGGGTTTTTGAGACGAGCGATCAATTGTTGCTGGCTGTTGCCGGTCATAAAAAACCCGCCGTCTGTTTCGTCCCAAAATTCTTCGATCATTTTATCGGCCACCTGCCGGGCTTTCTCGATCCATCCATACTCAAACGAAGCCTCATACAGCGCTAACAGCCCTTCCAGAAAGTAGGCGTAATCGTCGAGACATCCGGCTATCTTACTTTGCCCGTCCTTATAGATTCTTAACAGGCCTTTCTCGCTCCATTGATGCTCCCAAATAAACTGTGCGGATCGGCTGGCGGTTTCGCAATATTTCTTCTCGCCAAATACGGAAGCGGCCTTACTGAAAGCAGTGATCATGAGCCCGTTCCAGGCGGTGATTATTTTTTCATCTGTATCGGGCTTCTCGCGTTTCTTCCGGGCATCCCATAAAGTTTGCTTGCCCTTGTTCAAAATGTGCTGGACTTCAAAAATAGCTCTGCCCTCCGCCTCGGAAACTTTTTCCATGGACTCTTTAATATGCAGCACATTCTTCTTTGCAAATTTTCCTGACGGCGTGATGCCATACGCACGGGCAAATATCTTTGCGTGCTGGGGACCAAGAAGGTTAAGAACTTCTTTCAATTCCCAGACATAATATTCGCCCTCCCCGCCTGCGGTGTCCGCATCCATACTGGCGAAAAATGGCCCCTCGGCAGACGTCATTTCTCGCAGGATATAATCCAATGTTCCAATAGCGGTAACTTTATAAATTTCCTGTTTGGTGGCCTGAAACATTTCTACGAATAATTTGGCTAACAGACCGTTGTCGTAAAGCATCTTCTCGAAATGGGGAACTATCCATTCCCGGTCGGTGGAGTAACGATGAAACCCACCAGCCAAATGATCGTAGATGCCGCCCTCAGCCATGCAGGTCAAACTTTTATCCAGTATCTCCATCGCCTCTTGCGACCCCGTCCTCTGCCAATGTCTCAGTAGCAGAGTGTATACCATCGGCTCGGGAAATTTCATGCCTTGTCCAAACCCGCCGTGTTCGGAATCGTGCCGGCTTTCCAGCATCGCAAACGCCTGATCGATCAAATCCACGCCCGGAAGTTGACCACCACTTTTTACGGCTGGACTTTGATTGAGTTTACTCATGATGGTTTTTACCCGCGACTGAATCTCATCCTTTTGGCCAGTGAATCTCTCATGCACCTGCTGCAAAATTTCGGAAAATCCTGGCCGGTTGTATTTTTTGGAAGGCGGAAAATAAGTCCCCGCATAAAATGGTTCCTGCTCCGGCGTCAAAAAAATACTGAGCGGCCACCCGCCGTGCCCCGTTAACTCGACCAGAGCTTTCATATAGACAGCATCGACATCCGGACGTTCCTCACGGTCTACTTTAATGTTGATGAACCACTGATTCATGAGCTTCGCAGTTTCTTCATCTTCAAAAGATTCATGGGCCATCACGTGGCACCAATGGCAGGCGGAATAACCGATGCTGAGAAAGATGGGTTTGTTTTCCTGTCTGGCTTTTTCCAGCGCTTCCGGCCCCCAGGGGTACCAGTCCACAGGGTTATGCGCATGCTGTAAAAGGTAAGGGCTGGTTTCGGTGATCAACCGGTTTTCGTGTTTGGGCGTTTCCACAAATACACTCCTTCAGGGAATAAAAGTTTATTCCGAGTTTGGTTGCTTACCATAAATTAGAATGTCAACAGGATACAGAATGTGGGCTCAGGAATGAACCCCAAAGAGACAGGAAGATGAAATATAAGGACGGTGGAATTGAAAAAAAATATTCCCCGAACCGATAAGGGCGATCAACGCCAATAATCAGATGACAGGGAAACGATATTATTTCTTTAACAAACCTTCTCTATATTGATGGTAAAAATCGCGGACACTTTCATATTCGTCGATGGCGCTTTCTTCAAGCGCTTTTTTGTCGTCAATGATAAACGAGATGTCATTGGTGGTTTCTGCAGTGGTGATTCCAGCGCCGACAAGAAATCCCGGTGAGAAAAATATAGTAGGGCTGAGAATGGAATCGACCACGCGTCCAGATACGTTCCTGGCTGTGGAAGGTCCAAAAAAGGGTAGAACAATGTAAGGACCCGTGGGAATATCGTAATGCCCCAAAGCCTGATCAAAGTCCTCATCAACATTTTCAATGCCATATTCTTGACCCGCAACGTCAAGCATTCCTCCCAATCCCGCCGTGGTGTTAATTAAGACCCGGCTCAATACTCGTCCAGATTTTTCCCACTCTCCCTGGACCAAAGTGCTGACTAATTTTACGGGAGTCAGAGCATTATCAAACGCATTGCGGATCACAATCCGAAGATCTTCAGGAAGGACAAACCTCCAGCCACGGGCGACCGGTTCCATAAGGTAATCGTAGAGGTGTTCATTGACGTTGAACATGAAGCGGTTGTAACCTTCAAATGGATCCTTTAATTCAGGAAACCCATTCTTTTTTGGCGGACCAAAAGGATCTTCCAGTTCTTCATAAAATTTAGCGGATGGCGCTGTTTCCAGGGCAGAAGCCATTTGCCCGATATCTTCGGAGTTTTTTACATTTTCCGGGTCCGATTCAGCAGACTCCAGATCGTCACTCTTGGAAACCTTCTTTTCCTCAGGAATTTCCGGCTTTATATCTTTTTTGATATCTCCAGGGGAAACTTTTTTCTCTAGCAATATGGTGATTTCGGAGGTTTGAGCTAAAAGGGTTCCATCTACTTCATACACGAACTGCGGCATTGATTGCACCAAATGCCTGGGTTCTGGAGAATCAAGAAGGGAATTGGCATTCGCCGACATAGGAACACCGACCAATTGAAGCATAAGGCATAAAGTTAAACCAGTAACCTTAATTTCCCGCAACCTTTTAACCACTTTTACCTCCCGTATAAAACTGATTTATTCAGGGGACAACCCTCTTTTGGGATTAAGACTGGGCTTTCCTCTACGGAACCACGATTCCGGTGTAACTATACCAAAAGATGCCTCACAAATAAAACCTAATCGACATACCATATCACAGCATAAAGGATTGATTAAGAAACGTCTATAGCCAAATTAAAGATAATACAATTTATTAGTTATCCGCATTATTTTCAGGGGTTTTTATGGTTCTCGGCAGAGCTTCAGCCAATTCATCAACTATTTTCTTCGAAATATCAACATTCGCTTCCCTGGCCCGATCCACAATTTCCCACGCACCTTGATAATCTTCCGAATGGCGAAGGGCCTCTATTAACACTTCAAAAGCCGCAGAATTCGATGGATTGATTTCCAGAGCCTGGTTGGCACTTTCCACCGCTTCTTTGTACCGTGCCAATTGATCGAGAGAAGCCGCCATATAAGTAAACGCATTACCGTTTTCAGGAGTCAATTGGATTACCGTTTTATATTTTTCAAGGGCATCCTGATAGTGACCATCCATTGCTAAAGTCAATCCCCAGTAAAGGAACGCTTGAGAATTAGTCGGATCCAACTGGGTGGACCTTACAAACTTTTCGATGGCCGCGCTTCTTAGTCCCGATTTAACCAGGGATATTCCCCACCAGCTATAAAGCGCGGAATTTTTTGGATTCTTTTCAGACAGGCTCTGTGCCAGTTTCGCGGCCTCTTCATATTTACCCTGGGCATTGAGATCTTTGATCACTTTCAGGGGATCGGCAGGCGGCGGGGCTGGTTGCTCTTTTTTCATTTTGCTGATAACTGCACCCTCTTGCGCCCTTTCCAGGGCCACTTTCTCCTGAGTTTCCTCGTATTCTCTGGCTCTCCCCATCTCTCTACTATAAGACAGTTCAATAAAGCCAAGCACAATTATGATATTGCAGAAAACCCACAGTATCTTTACCTTGGTGGGCATGATAAACCTCTGAATTTGTAATAATGAATCATCAAGTCCATTTATTTAATTAAAATGAAGGCTCTCCCGGCTCATGCCAGAGGGCGGACCAAATATAGAAAAACGATGGCATCGCTATCTTTGAGTTCAAGATGAGGGGAGTATAACGTTATCTATTTTGCGGATCAAAGTTTCTTTAATAAATTTTTTGCCGTGGCAATCATTTTCTGATTTCCACCTTCAACTTCGGCCTGGGCAATAAACGCCTGCAAATGCTTTTTTGCTTTCCTGGAATTGATGCTTTGATACTGTATCCCCAGATAATAGTGGGCCGAATAATTACCCGAGTCCAATTGCAGAGCTTTTTCCATTTCCTCCACGGCACGTTGGGAATTTTTTTGTAACGAATAGGCTAATCCCAGGTAAAGCCGGACCTCACTGTCGCCAACATACCATTCAAGAACTTTCTCTAAAACCTCCACCGCCTGTTGAGGTCTGCGCGTGGATATATAAAGTTTTGAGAGCGCTACCGAACCAAATACATAGTAAGGGTTGAGAGACAATGTTTTTTGATACGCCCTTTCCGCCTCCTCATAGCGACTGAGAGAGTTGAAGACATTTCCCAGGTTAAAATAAGTCATCACATGTTCAGGGTCCATTTTCAGGATATCTTCGTAATAGCCCAGAGCCTTCACAGGATCGCCCGAATTGACTTCGTTCACCGCCATATCCAGAAGTTGATCGATTCGCGCATGCCGCTTGATCTCCGCCACCTGGCTTTCAGACCGATCCAGAGTAGACAGTTTCTCAAGAACACTCGCACGCTGATCGCTTTCAAGAGAACTGAATTTAATAAACCCATTGTCCACCTTGATAAAAGGGGTTAACTGCCGCACCAGCACATCCCGTTCATCCCGGTAAATGTATTTGGGAGCATTGAACTCCAGCAGGGAATTATCATCGGTATGAATGGGAGCGTCGCCACTGAATTGAACGATCGAGTCCCGATCCATGAGCATCAGGCTGAACAGGTCTCTCACGCTTTGAATGCCGATGCGTTTCAGATCGTGTCCGATGGTTTCTTGAGTGAGAAATTTTTCCACCTTTTCATACGGCAGGCCATACTCTTTGGAAGAGCCGATCAATAGATAATCGTCTCCAACAATGGATTCCCACATGGTCACGTAAGGAAAAACTTCCGTAAAGGACCGGGTGATGGATTTAAAACTGTCTGGAGACATATTAGTATGCACCCAGATACAGGCCACGCCATCCACACTCAATCTTGCTTTGAGTAAATGGAAAAAGTCGATGGTAAACAAGGCGCCAACACCCGAAATCCAGGGGTTGGAAGGCTCGGATATAATGACGTCATATTTCTTGTCGCTCAACGCCACATGATTGCGCCCATCTTCCAGAATGATGGTCAAGCGCTCATCGTCCAACGCCTGGTGATTGAATGGACCAAAATAGCGTGAGCCCTCGATGACAGCCGGTGAAATCTCCACCAGATCGATATCCTTGACGGCAAACTGCTCGACCGCCCCCAGGGTGATGCCACTCCCCTGCCCTATCACCAAAGCGGATTGCGGGTTCTCCTTCAAAAACATGGGAAGATAACCGGAGAGCAACTGAGTGCGCATATCCAGCGCCAAAGAGGCATCGGTTTTGCCATTAACGCGCAGGAAAATATTTCCCGACACGGCAAGCTCTGTGGTCACCGTCGTATGGGTCCCTTCTTTATAGTACAGAATCTTGTTGGACTTTTTTTCAGCTTCATGCAGATCCTTGATCCGGTACGGCATAAAGGACCCGCTGGAAATGACGGCTTTATCCCAGGCATCCATGGAACGGCCTCCCCATATACAAAAAATCACCAGGAAAGGCACACCATAGTATTTCAGCCGGGGGGACAAACTGGGAGCAAGCCAGAGCAGGACCGCCGCCAGCAGGACGTTGATTAAAACTGCCGTAAGAACCGAGTTCTGAATGCCAAGCACCGGAACCATGAGAAAACCGCCCACAAAAGAGCCGATGATGGTCCCCACTGTATTCGAGGCATACACCCTGCCGACATCGCGACCCAAATTGGAAATTCCGCGTGTTAAAAGTTTCACCACAACCGGGAACTGACCGCCCATAAAAAAGGTAGGCGCAAACAACAACGAAAAAATAATCAGAAAGTTGGACCACTGAACTACCGTGAAATCCACATCCCAATTCTGATAGACCCAACGGTTCACAAAGGGTATTTCGCCAAAAAAAGGCAGGGCGGCAAGTGCCGAAATCCCAATTCCAATTTGCAGAAAGCCAAAAACCTTGATCAGGTCCTTAAACCGCGTCATCCAGCGGGAAAAGCAAACCGTCCCCAGCGCCAGGCCCAGGATAAAAATTGCCAGAATCAGGCTGAATGCATAAACGGAAGACCCCAAAAGCAGGGACAAAATCCGGTTCCAGGTGAGCTGATAAACCAGGGCACAGAAACCGGAAATCGCAAATCCAAAAAGAATGAACCCTTCCTTCCAGGGAGTCGGTCCGGTTTCAGTTTCCTTGGGAGTTTGCATATTTTCATGCACCCGGCTCAACGGCGGTCGGAAGATAAAAAATATTACGGCGGCGATCCCGATGTTGAACGCCGCTGCGATCCCAATCGTCGCATTGAGGCCTAGGAGTCGCATGAAAACGAAAGCGCTGGTAGCGGCTCCAAAAACCGCGCCAAAGGTGTTTATGGCGTAAAGTGTCCCCACATCCCGGCCTACGAACTCGGGCTTTGTGGACACAAATTTGCTGAGAACGGGAAGCGTGGCTCCCATAAAGGAAGTGGGAATGATAAGAATGGCCGAGCAGACTAAAAAGCGGTAAAAACTGGATGACGAATAGGAAAGTTCCGAACTCAGATAAATGGACTTGAACAAGGGAAACGCCCAGTCAATGAGACTGGGAATGGCCAGGCAATACAACCCGATGGCCGCTTCAAGAACTGCATACAAGGCAAGGGGATTAAAAAAACGGTCTATGACTCTGCCACCCACATAACTGCCAAGGGCAAGGCCGCCCATAAAGGTGGTGAGAACTGTGGCGATGGAATAATGCGTGTTGCCCATGACGAGGGTCAACAAACGCGTCCAGACCACCTCGTAAATCAGACCCGTGGCGCCTGAGATCAAAAAAAAGAGAAAAACCCAGGTTCTGGAAATGGGACTCAATGGAGACAACTTTTAAGTAAAAGCGGGTTATTCGGAAGCCGATTTGGAGCGGCCACAGCGAAACCCGACAACAGCGTCTTTGCGGCCCGGCGTTGCAGCAAACCGTTTTGCGGCCCGAATATCGACCGTTCGGGAATCCCAGGAGCCACCTCGAAATACCCTGTTTTTGCTGTTATCCACCCCGGTAGGGTTCATGAGAGGAGCTGTCTGATAATAAAATTGATCGTACCAATCCTCAACCCACTCCGAGACATTCCCGCCCATATCATAGACACCGTAAACGCTACGTCCCATGGGGAAACTACCAACCGGGGCCATAAACTCAAAACCATCGGCCTTACCGGCTAAATTTGTTCTTTTAGGCAAGATTTTATTTCCCCACGGGTAAACCAGACCGTGGGTTCCACGGGCCGCTTTTTCCCACTCCGCTTCTGTCAATAAACGCTTGCCCGCCCACTTGCAAAAGTTTACAGCATCAAGCCATGAAACTCCGACCACCGGAAAGCCAGGAGTTTGCAAAACGGTATGGTCCCCCTGAAAAAAGGGAACTGCAGGTTCTATGTAGTTGGCGGCTCTTCTGAATTTATTGTAGGACTCAACAGTCACCTCGTATTTATCAACATAAAAAGCATCGAGGTAGATTTCCTGCTGGGGCTTTTCATCGAACCCACCAGAGTCCGACCCTCGGGTAAAGACCCCTTCGGGAATGAGAATCATTTCTCTGGCGTCATCACCCACCAGGGTTTCAAAGATACTGAAGTCCCGGTTATCATCAATTTCGACGTTTTTGGCTTTGACAGCCAATTTGGCAACGACTTTATCGTGGTCAACGGATTTCTTGATTTCCCATATAATCACCAGAAGAAATAATACGGTTATCGCAAAACAGCCGATGATGCCTATCATCAGGTTTTTATCTTTCATACAATATCAATCATCGCAAATAAATGTGTTTGGAAAAGTTTGGAATTTGATTATAGTTTAATCGCATATTAAAGCAAACAAAAAGCGATGGCCTATTTCGACCCAATCAATTGATAATAGAGCCATTTGGCCTATCCGGGTTCTGTTTGAGAGAGTTTCAGACGGCATTCTTGAGCTTTGCGATGAAGACGTCCCCAAGGCATTTAAACTTTTCAAGGTTTAAATAAATGAATTTGATGAAAGTTAAAAACACCGCTTTGACCTACATGGAAACGTCGGATGCGGAAATAATAAAATGGTACCGCAAAGATTTTTCCGTTGAAAAAAAAACCGACCTCAGCCCGGTAACCATTGCCGACAAAAATGCTGAAGAGGTTCTCCGCGCAAAAATTGCAAAAGATTTTCCCGGCCACGGGATCATCGGCGAAGAATTTGGCCAAGAAAACAGCAACGCGGAATGGGTCTGGACCATTGATCCTATAGACGGAACGCGGTCTTTCATAAGGGGACTGCCCCTGTTCGCGTCCCTGATCGCCCTTCTTCATCGTGGCGAACCTGTCATGGGTATCATTTCTCTACCCGCCCTGGGAGAGGTTTCATGGGCAGTAAAGGGAGAAGGGGCCTATTGCGGAAAAACCCGTTTAAACGTTTCTTCCTGTAAAAACTTGTCCCAAGCCTTTATTGCCACAGCGGATCTATATTGTTTCCATAAAAAAAAATGCACCGGGCTGTTTAACAAGTTAAGCAAGGAAGCAAATATTATCCGCACGTATCCGGACGCTTTCGGCCATCTCATGGCCGCTAGAGGAGCCGTGGATGTGATGGTGGACCCGCTCGCCTATATCTGGGATTATGCGCCGTGTAAAATCATGGTCGAAGAAGCGGGAGGAAAATTCGCGAATTTTTCCGGAAACCGATCCAGCATTTGTGAAGAAACCGCCATTTCGGGGAATCCGCAATTGGTCCAACAGGTGCGGAAACTTTATAGCGAGAGCAAAAAGCAAAAAGGGTAGAAGTCAGATTCTCTGCCGACTGGCAAACCCGGAATCGATTTCGTGCCAGAATTGAATTTCCTTTTCTGGAGCCTTCCAGCAAAGATAGACTTCCCGACCCTCGCGAATGGCAAGAAAATCCACCAACCCTTCCCTGATACCTTTAACAATGCATCCTTTCCCTTCCAAGTCACTCATGATTTTATTGAGCCTCAAAGCCGTCCCTAAATACAAGGTTCCCTCAACACTACCGCCATTGTATTTATGTTTTTCCCAGGCATTTTTTACATCGGGATATTTGTTTTGTAAGTCCGACGCCAGGGTCTGTATGCGCGGGACTTCATTTAAAAGTTGAGGGACTATGGAATTGGCTTCTTCAAGTGTAAAATATTTTTTTTGCGACATAAAAGAACGGCTCCCGACCACGATTTCAAGAATTAATGGTGTTTTTTCAAGCTGGACTCGACAAACCACCTGACAATCATTATATTTTAACTAAAAGCACTTTCTCAACGTCTAACTTTCAGGAGTAAGAAAGTGTTGAGTTATTAAAACATTAATATTATCAATGATATACAAATGAAATTCAAAAATTTCATTGATTGAACTGTATTATCAACCGTAAAGATCGGGAGGCAGAATTTAAATCTCGGTAAAGGCAAGCCCCGGAATCCCTTGTTCCCTCCCAAAACCAATAAAGGAATGTTGTTTTTTTATTGACAAAGAGGCCATAAGATTATAAGTTCTGGCAACCTGAACGGAAACTAACGATGATGATTTCATCATAATTATTAATAAATGTGAGTAATGGTCAGGTACTTTTTCAAAGCAAATATAAATAACCCGGATGCACGAGGGGGGGTGGCCAGAAGTTACTCGGCAGCTGTGTGATAATTTTTTTGTCTGGATGAAGGTAGATTTTTTTAAGGAATAGTTATTCCAAACATTTACTGGGGAGGCTAGGGTAATGAAAAAATCAGTTGTTTCAGCAATAGTATGTGCGGCTATTTTGGGCTTGGGTTCTGTAGCATCTGCTGATGAAGTACTGCCAGGAGCGGGTGTCAATGTAGATCAAAGTGTTATGGGCGTGGGTCGGACCATGATGCAAATGGGCGCCAGCGACCGTGCCGCTACTAACCGAGTCAATGCAATGTCTCGGACCATTATGAACGCACCCGGCGCAGCGGTTAATACGGACCATCAATTCGGTCAATCTCAATCCGACCAGTCTTGGAAACAATGGAAGACAGTAGAAGATGTAGGCGTTGTTGTCGGTCTCGTTCCTGGCGACTGCCGAGGCGACAACTCCAGCGATGCATACCGAAAACAAATGGGCCAAAGCCGAGATGGATACATGAAGGAAAATCTGGTTTCTCAAGCACAATGTGCAGAAGTCCATCCGACTTTGAAGTAATTTTAATTTAAGCTTTGAGGGCGGGTTCTCCCGCCCTTGAAACTATTTAAAAACCGATAGAATGTTTCATTCTATCGGTTTTTTTTGTCTGTTTTTTCAAACTTCGGAAGTATCACCTTTTCCGGGTTCCATTACCCAAAAGGTGCGTTTAAACTAGTTAGAGGGCAGAATTTCCAATAAATGATCCCCGCCCCAAGGGGCGGGGTATTTAAAGGTAGTTTTTTTATAACCTCCCCTAACCCCTCCTTGCAAAGGAGGGGAATGTGAAAGGAAACCCCGTAGCAGAGCTACGAGGAATTCTTTTGATTTAAGGTTATTTGTTTATGCAGAAAAAAAAAACCTCTCTCTTTCCGCAACTCAAGCTTTGCTTGTTAATTCTGGCAATGGTTTTATTTTTCAGCCCTTCACTAAGCCTTTCCAATGAACCCGAAATCATCTCCTTAAAAACCTATCCCCAATTGGCCCTTCCTTTTCCCAACCCGATGGATTTGACAAAAATGGACCACGGAAAATCGTATCAGGTGACGCACTCAGATTTTATTCTGCAATTTTTTTCCGATGGAAAAAATATCTACGGAATTATATTAAAACGAGAAAAAGATGTTTCAATTTATATTCACTGGTGCTTCTTTAAATCCTGCGAAGAAAGCGCCTATGACTACAAATTAAAAATTGCTGATGCTTTCACTCCCCCCTATGACCAAACATTTTTCACCGCCAAACTTCCTCCCCATATGCAGTACAAGTTTCAAGGACTGGAGTTCTTCACTCTTAAATAAAAGCTTCCTCGAAATAAATAGAACCAAAAATACCAACCGATTAAAATTCCTTCACCTATTCCACCCATTTTTTCGGAATTATTTAATATATACTTGTGGAACCTTAATTTATTAAATAGAGGATGAGAGCTTATGTCCAGATTCATAGATAATGAAAACGAAACAATCACCGACACTGAAACCGGCTTGACCTGGTTTAAAAAAGATTCACGGCAAATAAGTGGAAAGTGGATGCATCTTGAAAAGTCTGAAAAATTCGCCGCCGAGCAAAACGCCGCGAAATTTGGCGGCTTTGATGACTGGCGGGTGCCGAAATTGGAAGATATAAAAACCATTTTCGATAACAACTTCAGCCTCATGGACTTTGGTAAAAATGAGATCCACATCCCTCCTGCCTTTGAACCGGGATGCGCAGACAGCACCTGGACGGATACAATCAACGGAGAACGCGCGATGATGTTCAGTCTGGTGAAGGGTCGCTCAAGCTGGATCAATAAATTTGGGGAAGGGCCTTTTGCCGTCAGGCTGGTGCGGGGAACCCGGAAGGAATCCTGATATCCGGGGATTTCGGGAACCCGAAGAGTCCCCGGTTCATGGACCTGAAGCAAAAATTTTCGAACCGAAACCAAAAACCGTTATCCGGCGTGAGCAAACTCGCCCTCCGCGGAGGAACGATCATGATTTGGAATTGACGAGCAACCAGATCCCCGTCGCGATGAGAAGAAATGAAAATCCTCTTTTAAAATTCTGATCTGATATATTCGCCAATACCTGGGGCCCCAGCTGGGCACCCAAAATTCCTCCTGCGGCAAGCAAAAGGCCGGTTTTTAGATCCACATTTCCTAACCGGGAATGCGCCCAGAGTGAGGAAACCGCTACCAGCGCCACAAAAAGAACAGAAGTTCCCACCGCGATTTTCGCCTCGTGGCCTAAATAGACCAAAAATGGAACCACCAGAAACCCTCCCCCCAACCCGGAACCGGATGAAAGGATTCCAACCATAAATCCCAGCACAATCTTGATGATCAATTTTTATTCCCTCCCTCTACGTATTTCGCTTCCAAAGTGTCCACGACTGCGGCGCCAATGGAATCGCCCCAGACATTGGTGGCCGTGCGGAGTCGGTCGAGAAACCAATCGATGGACAGCAACATACCAATGCCCTCCAGCGGCAACCCCACAGCATGCAATACCATGACCATAGTAACCAGACCCGCTTCGGGAATTCCAGCCGCTCCCACGGCCGCCAGGGTGGCGGTCAGAAAAACAATCATTTGCTCTCCAAATCCCAGCTCGATCCCCAACATTTGCGCAATGAAGAGAGCGGCTACCGACTCGTATAAGGCCGTCCCGTCCATATTGACGGTCGCTCCCAGAGGAAGCACAAATAATGAGGCTTTACGGGAAACATTATTTTTCTCCTCGGCGCATTCTATCGTTACCGGCAGGGTCGCTGAACTGCTCGCCGTGGAAAAGGCCGTGGTCACCGCCTCGCTGGCATTTTTTAAATAGACTAAGGGGTTTCTTCGGGTAACAAAATAAAGGATCAGAGGCAAAACCACCGCCGCGTGAATCAGCAGGCCCAAAGCTACCGTCAGTGTATATTTTCCCAGCTTCATCAATTCTGCCAAAAATAAGTCCCCTCCCCCCGCCGCTCCCAATTTGGAAGCAATCAAGGCGAACACACCGACAGGAGCCACAACCATGATCAAATGCACCACTTTCATGATGGCTTCATTCACGCCGTCGAAAAAAGCGATGACCGGTTTTCCCTTTTCTCCCAACGTGGTCAGAACGCCACCAAACACCAGCGAGAAAATGATGATAGGAAGAATTTCCATCTGGACCATGGAGTGCACCAGGTTGTCCGAAACAAAGCTTTGCAGGATATCGGTGATTCCCACCGCCTCCTTTTCCGCTACTTTAGCCGGCAGTCCATCCGAAACCATTTTCAAACCTGCACCCGGTTTAATGATATTGACCACGATCAGTCCCAGGCTGACGGAAATAGCGGTAGTGATCGTGAAATAGGCAAGGGTGATGGCTCCCGTCATGCCCACCTTGCGGATGTCTCCAAGACCGGAGACTCCCACGATTATCGAGGAAATGATCAGCGGAATCACCAGCATCTTGAGGAGTTTGAGAAAAATTTCCCCGATCCAGGCAACCGCCTGCATTTCCTGGCCAAAAAACCACCCACAAATCACCCCGGAGGCAATCCCCGTAAGCATCAGGTATAAAAGAAAATTGTTATTTTTCATTTTGAATTATGCCATTTCTCTTTAAAGGACTGAATACTTGCAGGGGCTAAAGGCTAACAGGGTAAAACCATTCTCTTAATTTTTCGGCATGCAAGAGGCAAAGGGTTAATCACAATTTTTTTGAAAGACAATTAACAATTTCCAAACCTATCGTAAGATAAATTTTTTAGCGCTACGAAAGCAGGTATCGTAAAACAATTTCTCAATGCGGACAAGGCTTAGTGATTCCTGAATTAGTAAGTTCCCCCTTACTTTAATTAGATGCGGAACATTTCGGATGAGCAAAAGTATCTTTGAAATAAGCAAGAAAGACGTGCTAAAGTTTTATCCAGTCGCCCACCAATTGAGAGGTAAATCATGGTAGAAACCGTCAAGCTCACCTATCAGGGAAAGACCTATGAGTTTCCAGTAGTAGAAGGAACCTGCGGAGAAAAAGCTTTCGATATTTCAACCCTGCGTTCGGATACGGGTCTGATCACCCTGGACCCAGGATTTCTCAGCACCGGGTCTTGCGAGAGCAACATCACCTTTCTGGAAGGCAATCAGGGGATTTTATTGCACCGGGGCATTCCTATCGAACAACTGGCGGAAAAAAGCACCTTCCTGGAAACCGCTTATCTTTTAATTTATGGAGACCTGCCCACTCAAAGAGAACTGGATGATTTTAATTTTCACATCACCCATCATTCCATGCTGCACGAATCCATGAAGAATTTTTACGACGGATTCCCCAACAACCCGCATCCCATGGCCGTAACCAGCGCCGTGGTCGGTTCCCTGGCAACATTTTACGAAAACCAGTTGAACGTTCGGGATGAACGGGAAATTGAAATCACCATCCATCGTCTCATCGCAAAATTACCTACAATAGCCGCATACAGTTATAAAAAGTCCATCGGCCAGCCCCTGCCCTATCCGGACAACTCTCTGGACTACACCACTAATTTTTTAAAAATGATGTTCTCCACTCCCTGTGAGCCTTACGAAGTAGACCCTCTGGCCGCAAAAGCTCTGGACGTTTTATTGATCGTGCATGCCGACCATGAACAAAACTGTTCCACCAGCACCGTGCGACTGGTGGGCAGTTCCATGTGCAATCTGTTTGCCTCCGTTTCCGCAGGGATATACGCTCTTTGGGGCCCCCTGCATGGAGGCGCGAACCAGGCGGTGATCGAAATGCTTCAGGAAATTCATGATGGAGAGGGTGGAGTTCAAAAATATATTCAGCGAGCCAAGGACCCGGAGGATTCTTTTCGTCTCATGGGATTCGGCCACCGCGTCTATAAAAACTTCGACCCGCGAAGCCGGATCATAAAAACACTGGCCCATGAAATTCTGAAGAAACTGGGAACCAAGGAACCCTTGCTGGAAATTGCCCTTGAACTGGAAGAGATCGCCACCAAGGATGAATATTTTGTGGAAAAGAAACTCTATCCCAACGTGGATTTTTATTCTGGAATCATTTATAAAGCCCTGAACTTTCCCGTTAATATGTTCCCGGTGCTATTCGCAATGGGACGGTTGCCGGGCTGGATCGCCCAATGGAAGGAATTACAGGAAGACAAAAGTTTTAAGATCGGGCGTCCCCGTCAAATATACAAAGGCCATGCTCAACGGGATTACCTCCCAATTGAACAAAGAAAATGAAAACGTCGGAAAAGGAAACTCTAGGAGGCGGGTTCTATCGTGCAGGTAAAGGGGAATTGTTCCATTGAAGCGGCCATGTGAACCTGCTCCACTTTAAACTCCGCCTGTTCCAAAGGCATGGTTGCGACACGAGATGATCCCTTATGATGAATCTCATACATCAACTCTTCCGCTGTTTCGTAACTTTTGCTGAACAGGTTGACCAAAACACGAACGACGAATTCCATGGTGGTGGTTTCGTCATTCCACATAATAACGTTATACTGTGGGAGGTACGCTCTATCGGTGGAACGACCCGTTTCTTCGTCAATGCCTGGAGCAAATGGTAATGTTTCTGTTGTCATAGACGACCTGTTTAAAATAAATCTGCTTTCTTATCAAAATTCTGTCGGAACCCTGTTTATACTATAAAATATAGTAGTGGGTCTAAATAAGATTTTCAAATATTTTGTTATTTTTACAATAAACTTATTATGTTTCAATTGTTTAGTCAAACAATCTCTTTCTTTCGACTGGCTTCAGGGAAAAAAATCCTTGCCGCAGGGTTCAGTATTCTTTTGTTATTTTTTATTATCCGCTTTCCCTTTGAAGCTCAATCCAACCCAAAGAATTCTCTACCTTATGGACAATATGCCTCTTTCCAACCAGAGGGGGATATTCGGCGATTCGTTGGAGAAACCCTGTATTTTGATATCAGCTTTTTATGGTTTGAAAATGCCGCCACGGCCTATGTAGGATTTTATGAAAAAAATGGCGTTTATTATGCTTATCTGGATGCCCAAACCAAAGGATTTGTCGGATTTTTCACCGCTTACCGGCGTCACATTTATCAAGCCAACTTTGAAATTATCGATGGAGGCAAGCGGGTCCGCGCCAAAAAGTTTATGAGAAAAGTCATTGAAGGCGGCAATGTAGAAAGGGCGGACCATTTTTTTGACTATCAAACACGGGAACACCAGTGGTCGCAATACAAAAATGGAGACTTAGAAGAATCAGAGAAAGAGAAAATCCCGCCGGAAACCAATTTTGACGATGTACTGACCGCCTTTTATAATTTTCGCAATGGGGTCTACGGCCTCATCCGCAAAGGAGAAAAGTACACCATCAAAACCATACCCGAGAAAGGTTTCGATGAAATTACCATCCATGTAAGAGATAATGGGGAGGAAAATAACGTCAGGAAAGCAGGAGGAAGTAAATCGGGAGAGGATCTTCTGGTCGATATCGTGGTCCCCAAAAGTATTTTTAATACCGAATCAGGAATAATTCGGCTCTGGGCTTCCAATCACTTTATTCCCATCGAATCCACGGTAAAAGATTATATCTTTCTTGGCGACCTTCATGTCACCTTCAAAGAACGAATTGATCAGCGTTCGGAAAGAACCGGAATCACTCCTGCATCCACCTTCTTACCCACCCTGCAGTAACACCTAAACGTCAAACGTGGGCAGAGGCGGGTCCTGCCAGATATCCAACTGACTGGCATCATCGAGTGTCACTTCGCCAAAGGTCACAGAGTACGGTTTCACGCTTTCACAATCGAAATCGACCTGGACCCTTTTGATATGCCATTGGCCCTCCTGAGGACCTACCAGGGTCAAACTGTGGGCAAAACTGTTGACATTAAATCCGCCCTCAAAAACACCCCCCGCCCCAGTTTCACCCGTGGGGTTTTCAAAGGGTAAGGTGTGATTATTGATATTGAACTGCACGGGTCCCTGCGTTCCCTGATCCCCCGTTTCGATTTTTACCTTAAAATTATTCAATTTAGGCATGGTTCATTTCACCAGCGTACCGCTGGAGGAGATATTATTGTATTATGGATTTATAGCTAACAAAATCCTATTGATGCTGAGTTTGCCTTCCTGTAGCGGCAATTAAAAATAAGGGTTCACGCCAGCGGAGTGATCCGTTTCATCCAGAATCGCCCCCACCTTTGGAACCGCGTTACGAAAAGAGGTGTGAATCCCCTGTTTGAGAGTCAAGTCTGCGGCACTGCATCCCTGACAACCGCCTCCCATCTTAATGGTCACAGTGTTTCCCTTCACGTCCAGTAAAGTGACATTGCCTCCATGTCCGGCGACTCCCGGATTGACCTCCGCATCGATCACTTTTTGGATGCCTTCACGGATGGACTCTTCCGTAGGCAATTCCTTGATAATTTTTTCAGCAATCAACGCGCCGCCCTGCTCCAGAACCCCGCGCACTGCCGTTCCCACATCCCCAGCGAGAGGTCGCCAGTCGACAATGGTTTTATCCTTGCGCGTCACTGTAAGAGTGGACTCCAGAACCAGCACTGTTTCCACGTCATCGAGGCTGAATAACGCCTCAGCCAAAGTCGATTCCGCCGCATGTTCAAAACTTGCAAAAAACCAGGAATGTCCTTCCATCAGCGTTCGGTTCACCATAAAAACGCATTGGTCTCCTGTGACGGACGGTTGCGCTTTAATTAGAATTTCACTCGACGGCTGAGAATTCGCATTTCCGTCAATGATAGAAGCCTTGATCACCCGGCGTTCCTTGGGCAGATTTGGAAAATTGGCCGGCACATCGGCAGTTTCCACAGGGGCCGCGGAAGCACTGACCTCCGTATCCACCGTAGGGGTGGAATTGCTCTCATCTATGGCGGGTTCGCTTCCCGCAAAAATATTCTTTAATTTTTTCACCAGAGACACGATGGCAATCTCCTAAAATTATTTAATGGGTACAAATTATGACTTCTTTGATCAAATGCAAGTTTATAGCACTTTATCTAAACAAATACTCCAAGCCCACTGGAAATAAGCTCAATTACTGCCTTTTTCAGTTATTAGAGGAATAAAGCCTGAGAAAGATTTATTTTGCCGCCCCATCATCTCATTGCCCACATTTTTAAAAACAGCCTAGGCGGAATGGAAAAGTTCCATCACCTCTAAATATTGCAATAGCGAATAATTATTTATACACGGAAAGCATCCTGAAGCACTTCAACCCGCAACGAATCCGGATCTTCCTTACCGGGCAGGATGGAAACCACGTCAAAACGAACTTGCCGGCCTTTGATGGGATGCTTCATGAGGAAGACTTGCGCGGTTTGCACGATCTTTTTCTGCTTTGCCCGAGTTACGGCCATGGAAGGATGACCGAAGGAATGATCCGTGCGCGATTTGACCTCGATGAAAACCAGCACATCTTTGTGCTCGGCGATGAGATCAATTTCCCCGATAGAGACGCTAAAATTTTTCTTCAAAATGCGGTAGCCCTGCTTCTTCAAAAAAGAGGCGGCGGCCTGTTCACCTTTTTTGCCAAAATCCAGACGTTTTTTGGTCATAGAGTTTTAAATCCCGTTTGCCTCTCCCCTCTTCGCCTGCTACTATTTCGCGCATGATTCTTGGACTCGACGATATCCCCGGAGGAGCAGGCGTTGCATCCTTCCTGATCTGGCTCGCACTATCGGGCCTGTTTTATCTTGTGTGTTATCAGGCCGCCCTGAACGTGCTCGATGATATTACCAAAAATAGCGTTATAAAAATACCCGTCATGTTTGCTGTGGCAGTGCCATCCGCAGGGTTGATGGCCATTTTGCATTATCAGTTTTTTATCCTGTTTTTCATCGCGGCTATAGCCAATTATTTTCGCATCCAATCCTTCAGCCAACCGGGAAACAAAAAGTATGCCGGCATAACAATCAACAAGCCGCTGTTTTATTTTGCCAGTTACAGCTACCTGATCCTGATCCTTTTGCTCGCCGATTATTTTCAGTCGGAAGAATTTCTTGCGGTGTTAGGCTCCTGACCACTTAAGTGGGAGGGAACCAAATAACTCTCTCGACATCGCCGCCTATCCGATTCCCTCAAGTATTTTATCGTCCCCTGCAAGACCTTCCTTTTTCAGGTAGATGGCACACACCTTGAGACCGATGATGGCCAGCATGTTCATCAGGAAGGTGACGAAGATAAGGATAGAAAACACGTCTTCGCTGATCGCATTCATGCTGAGCCCGAGGGCGGCAAGAACGAAAGCCATCTCAGCCCGCCCCATCATTCCCACGCCGACGGTCAGGGATTCTAACCAGGAAAACCCTTCCCTGCGGGCCATGCCTCCGGCGCTGACAATCTGGCCCACAGCGCATGCCGAGGTGAGCGCCAGCACAAACCCCAACCCCTGCCCTTGAAGCGCATCAAAGGTCACATGGAAACCCAGCGATATGAAAAAAATGGGGCCCAGGAAAGAATAGGCGATCCCGTAAAGCCGGTCTTCAACTTTTTCGATCAGGATTTTGTGAGCGACCTCTTCGCGGAAGAAAAGGCCCGCCATATAGGCCCCAAGTATCATGTGCAGGCCGATGGCCTCAGCCAGCAATCCAAAAGTGAGGCCCAGGATGAGAACGAAGGTGAACCCCTTGCCCTCGCGGTGCCGAAAAGGATGCTTGAAGAATGGGTAAAACCATTTTCCAGTAACTATCACCAACCCGAAAAAACCTACCACCTTGGCGACGATGATAAGAATATCTTCGGCATTTATGGATTTTCCATTGAAAATGCTTATCACGATGCTGAAAATGAGGAGGGTCAGCATGGCATCGACGACGGACACAGCAACCACCAGGCGAGACAGGCGGGTCTTATGCAGGTTAAGGTCCTGAAAAATTTTCAGGGTCACGACCACAGCCGTTGCCGTCATGGTGAGACCCACGAACACCGCCGGTTCTATTGAAAGGCCAAAAGCCCTGGCGACGGAGAAACTCACCGCAAAAGGAACCAGCGCGCCCACCACCGCCACACCGATAGAACTTTTTACCGCTTTAAAAAATTCCCTCGGTTCCGTGGTGACGCCCGCATGGAGCATCAGAAAGAAAATCCCCATCTGGGCCAGAACTTCTATGATCTCATTGGGTTGCACCCAGCCCAGAACCGCAGGGCCTAAAGTCACCCCCGCAACCAACTCGCCAAAAATGGTGGGCAGACCAATGCGGCGCAGAACCACCGCCACGGTCCATACCACCACCATCAGAATCAAGAGATGCTTGAATACAGGGTCCATTTTCGACTTTCAATCAATCAGAAAAAATTTGGCCGGCGACCAACCACGCTACCTTTTCCAAGTATTGATATGCCATTTTCGACCGAATGACAAAGAAAAAGGGTAAGGCTCAGCACTGCCAATTCTGACTTATAAGCGGCGCTTCTTCCAGAAGGGATGGAGGATCACATATACGTTTCAAATTCAGGTTCAATAAGGCATCTCAGGATGTCACTCCTGGAAACAATACCGACCAATCGATTATCTTTAACGATTGGGACCCGAATGAGGTGAAATTCCCGTAAAATTTTAATGAGTTCCTCAACGGTTGTTTCGGGATTGGCCCTTGCGACATCGCGAGTCATTATCTCCTTGACCGTTGTTCTGGTAAGCTCTCTGCCATCATCGACAGCCGCCAAAATATCCATTTCGGTGATGATCCCGACTACCTCCCCCTCATCGTTGGTTACCGGCATCCCGCTGAAAAGGCCTGTGATTAATTGCAGAACCACATCCCGGGCTGAGGCATTTTCCTTAACGGCCACCACCGGCCTAGTCATTATTTCCGAGGCCTTTTTGGTCTTCATAGCAATCACCTCTTGAAGAAAATTTATAAAATGGCACCAAACAGGCGAATTTAAAAAACTACAAAAAAAGAAGCAGGACCAGAAAAAATACAACAAGAAGAGAAGTGATCCAAATCTTATGAAAAAGGGATTCCTGCGGAAACCTGTTTTGACCCGCCTGGTCAGCAGAGTATCGAATTCCATGATGGGCAAAAAATGGAGCGCTCATGGCGTTTCCCCCTACTTTAATTGGTTGATTAAACTTAAACTAACTCCTGAATGTAAGACCCTTCTCATTCATGTTTTATTCCCCTGATGATTCTGAGTAAGTCGTGTAAAAATTGAAAAATGGATTTAAGGCTGGACCGTTTTTCTTCATGGAGGGGTTGAACGGCTTTTGTTAAAAATAATTTATCCTCTGCTAACACCTGGCAGCCACATCCCCGTTCTGGAGCGGAAGTTCTCGTAGTCCGGGCCATATTGTTCGGCCAGGGCTTTTTCTTCATGATGAATACGAAACTGAAACCCGAACCAGGCGGACAATATGCCAGGAATGGCCGCCAGCCAGGAATGGGTGGTTACGGCAAAGGCGAGGATGACGATCATCATTGCCGTGTAGGAGGGATGCCGCATCAGACCGTACAACTGATCGGTTTTCAAAGTCTGCTTATCCCTGAAGGCAATGTCGAATTTAAACGCCAAAGCCCCCAACTGGTAAACCGCCGCCACACGCATCAACGATCCCCCGACAAACAATGCCAGGATAAAAGTCAACTCGACCGGGGCAACGGGAATGGCGGTCATTCGCGCAACATAGGACAAACCGATCAGGGCCGCGCCGATGGGTAGCGAGTGACCGAACAATTGCTCGATAAACGGCCGGTTAAAAGTCACATCCTCTTTTTTTACGGTGACAACGAAAATTATCAATTCTATAACGCCAAAAATCGTATTAAAAAACGACACCAGAAGAAAACGGTCGGCATTTTCCGGGGTCAGCCCGAGAGGAATCAACGGGGCCAGATAAATACAACCCACCAGAATGATGTTGAAGTTGAAATTGCGGATCAGAGCCCAGCCGAACACGGCCAGGTAGATTCCGAAATTGAGGTTTATGTAGAACGATGCCATAATTTCATCCAATGACCCATTCAGTTCGACAGGTCAATAATTTCCCCATAGCTTATAGTTTTCAAATATTTTACTGTATATTCTCAAGTTACCATTGAGTTTTAGAAGATGCATGGCACTAAATCGCACAAATGCTTAATTTTTAAGGATTTTTCTTACTTTCAAATCTGCATTTGATTGTTTTTTAGGGCATTTTTGTTATAAGATAGACAACTATTCATCCAAATGTGAGTTCTTCAGGCTCCGACCTTGGAGTACAATCAAGGGGAGTCAGAGTTCGGCCTCACATCTTGTCTAAATTATATTAAACTACCGATTGAAGCATTCAATCATTAAGATACCAAAGAGGTAAGTAATGGATATTAAGTCATTAAATATTCCCGAAGTGGTCAAAAGGGAAATTGAAGATTTTGCAGCGGAAGTCGAACGGCGCACCCGGGGCGAAGTGCCTGAGGATGAGTTCAAGCGGTTTCGACTTCAGCAAGGCATTTACGGCCAACGGCAAGACGAAGAGCAGATGGTGCGAACCAAACTGCCGCTGGGGAAATTTACTTCTGACCAGTTAGTCTGTATGGCGGATTTCGCGGATAAATATTCGCATGGGATTTTGCACGTCACCACGCGGCAGGACATTCAGTTTCACTATGTAAAAATTAAGAATGTACCTCAGGGCTTGCAGGATCTCGCCGATCATGGTGTCACCACCCGCGAAGCCTGCGGCAACACCGTACGTAACGTCACCGCCTGCCATAAGGCGGGAACCTGCTCCAATGAGGCCTTCGACGTCACCCCTTACGGAAACGCGGTCTATAGATATTTATTGCGCCATCAGCTCACCCAAAATCTGCCGCGTAAGTTCAAGATCAGCCTCGGCGGATGTGCAGGCTGTGGCCTGGCTCCCATTCACGACATCGGCTTGAAAGCCGTCATTCAGCAGGACAATGGCAAAGACGTGCGTGGCTTCAAGGTGTGGTTTGGCGGCGGACTCGGTTCCTTTCCCCACGCGGCGAAATTGTTGACGGACTTTGTTCCTGCAGACAACCTGCTGAGTCTTTGTGAGGCCATCGTCGGCGTATTCGACAAATATGGCGACAAAGTGAACCGCAACAAAGCCCGGTTTAAATTCGTTCTGGATAAACTGGGTCTGGAAAAAACCAAGGAACTTTTTGAAGAGGAATACGCCGCCCTGGAAGGCAAGCCCTATGCTCCGATCGAAGTGCCCGAGGAAAGCATTCCCAATATTCCGGCCTCCACCCCAAATTCGGAATTTAACAACGATCCGGAGTTTTTGGCCTGGAAATTACGCAACTCCTTATCGCAGAAACAGTCCGGTTTTTTCAACGTGCAAATCAAATTGCTTCTCGGAGATCTGGACATTCCTCAGGCCCGCGCCATCGCTAAAATTGCGGAAACTTATGCCGGCGGAGAAATTGTCAATACCGTCAATCAGAACATGATGATCCCGTGGGTCAAAGAAGATGTCATGGGCGCGATTTATGGAGAGCTAAAAAAAGTCGGCCTGCACAGATCCGGTACGGAAGAAATCAGAGATATCACCTGCTGTCCGGGTTCGGAAACCTGTAATTTAGGAATCACCGCGTCCAGAGGTCTGGTGGCTGATTTGAATGACAAACTGGACAATAATGGTTTTACTTTTTCCGATGATCTGGAGCACATGTCCATCAAAGCCAGCGGTTGTCCCAATTCCTGCGGCCAGCATCATATCGCATCGATTGGGTTTCATGGCGGAGCGAAAAAGGTCAATGACGTGCTCACCCCTCATTACGAAATTTTTCTGGGCGGGCGGATTTCAGAGGATGGAGCGGTGTTTGGAACTCCGGTCATCAAGGTTCCCGCAAAACGCGGCCCCGATGTGGTGCGAATGACCATCGATGATTTTAAAGCCGGGAAAAAGGAAGGCGAAGCCTTCGGTGATTACTTCGACCGGCAGGGTAAAAAATATTTTAAGGAATTGCTAACGCCATTACTGTCATTGCCTTCTATTGAAGAGTCCCCTGAAAGCTATATCGATTACGGCTCGACGCAGAAATTTTCCCTTGAAGACAGAGGCCAGGGGGAATGCGCTGGTGCGATGACGGACTTGATTCAAAACCTGTTGTCTGATGCCGACCGGGCAAATTTCCAGGGCAAACTGAGCCTTGAAAAAGAAAATTACCTGGATGCCCAGGAAAAAGCCTGCAAGACGCTTGTCGCTTGCTCTCGAGCCTTATTGGCAACGGAAGGCATCGATTTCAATAAAGACCGCGAGTGTCTGACAAAGTTTCAATCCTTGATCGTGGACATGGAAATCGTCTCTCCCAAATATGCCGATCTGATCGATCATTATGATGACGCCCTCGAATCCCCGGATCAGGAAAAGGCCGCCTGGTGGCTCAAGGAAACCCATGATCTCTTGGAAGAATGCAAAGGGGTCAATGACAAAATGCAGACCGAGAAAACCTTAAGAATTCGTGTGGCTCCTTCCGATAAGAAAGCATCGGCGCCACAGAAATCAAACGGTAAAAAGGAAACCGCCAAAATAGATCTTTTGGGAGTGAAATGTCCGTTCAACTACGTCAAAACGAAACTTAAACTGGAAACCATGGAATCTGGGAGCACACTGGAAGTTCTTCTGGACGATGGCGAACCGGCAGAAAATGTTCCCAGAAGTGTCCAGAATGACGGGCATAAACTGGTGTCGCTAGAAAAAGATAATGGCCACTTCAAAATGATTATAGAAAAGGTTTAAAGAGGAATGCTAAAAAGTATGACCGGCTTTGGTCGGCACGAATCTGAGAACGGAGATTATTCCTGTAAAGCGGAAGTTCGATCTGTAAACAATCGTTATATTGAAATTAACACCCGGATTCCAAAATCCATGATGGCCCTGGAAGCGGCCCTCAAGAAACGGATAAAATCCCGTTGCGCCCGAGGGTCATTTGACCTTAACATTTCGATTGAAAAATTAAATGACGATGCAGGAGATCTGGTTCTTCAACCCAATTTGAACCTGGCTTCGCAATACTATCAGGCGTTTCAAAAAATCCAGGACCACCTCGGCCTGAAAGGCGGGATCGATATCAAATCCCTGCTGACCATGAAAGATATGATCCAGGTTGAGCCGCTGGCTCTGGACCCCTCCAGAGAAGAGTTGATCCTGGATACGGTGGACAATGCCTTGTCAGTCCTCATAAAAATGCGGGAAGAAGAAGGCGAAAACCTGCAAACGGATATATTAGCCCGATTGGACTCTATAGAAAAACATGGGGAATCCATTAAGACCCGGCAACCCGAAGCCATCAACGGCTACAAAGAACGCCTCGCAGAGCGGATCAAAGTGCTTACGGATGGGGTGGAAGCCGATCCTCAGCGCCTGGCTCAGGAGACCGCCATCATGGCCGACCGCTGTGACGTCACCGAAGAGATTATTCGCCTGGAAAGTCATATCAAGCAATTCAGGAGCCTCCTGGAAACCAAACAACCGATGGGAAGAAAACTGGAGTTTCTCATTCAGGAAATTAACCGGGAAACCAACACCATCGGCTCCAAAACCATCGACTCAGAGGTTTCCCAAATGGTGATAGAAATTAAGAGCGACCTGGAAAAAATCAGAGAGCAATTACAGAATATTGAGTGACCCTCGATAAAAAAGGTACTAATCCCGTCAAATGAGCTCTTCTTCGCAAAACCCATCATTTTCAAAAGAGGAAGGGATCGCGTTAGTACTTTCAGCCCCCTCCGGAACCGGCAAAACCACCCTCTGCCATCGGCTGATGGAAAAACTGCCCGATCTCAAGTTCACTGTTTCCCATACCACGCGCCCTCCACGAGAAGGAGAAATCGACGGAGAGGATTATTTTTTCATTTCGGAAACGGAATTTAATACTATGAGAGATCGAGGAGACTTCCTTGAATGGGCCCAAATTAACAGAAATTTTTACGGAACCGCTTTTGGTTCAGTAAAAGCATCTCACAAGATGGGGCAGGATTTTATTTTGGAATTGGACGTGCAAGGCGCTGAATCTCTGCGTGAGCTAAAATATCCGGCGATTTTTGTATTTATTCTTCCACCTTCCCTTGAAGAATTAAAGGCCCGATTGAAAAACAGAGCGACAGAATCGGAAGAGAAAATAAACCTTCGGCTCGAAACAGGATTGAAGGAAATAAAAAAATGCCTCACCTATGACTACATTTTGACAAATCGGGAGGTCGAGGAAACGGTTGACAATCTCATCTCGATCATTAACGCAGAAAAATTAAGAACCGCCCGTTTTATCCCGCCAGCAAAGGATATTCAGGCTTTGTTGGATTGCAAGGAAAGGTAAATCTAATGTCCACCGTTGACCTCACAGATTTGATTCGGGAGAAAATCAAATCCCTGAAAGCCTATCATGTCGAAAATATCGACTGCGCAATCAAACTCCACGCCAATGAAAACCCGTTTGCCCCGCCAGAAGAACTATCGCGCAAGTTCCAGGAGAGTTTTAAAGATATCCAGTTAAACCGCTACCCGGACCCGGATTGTCATCTTCTGAAAGCCGCTATCTCGAATATCAATAATATTTCTGCCGAATCTCTGGTCATTGGCAATGGGTCGGACGAGCTTATTCAACTGATCCTGCAAATATTTTGCGACGCCGGAGAGTCCTACTCTTTTCCAGACCCGACCTTTGGAATGTATTCGATCATTGGTGAAGGCATGGGGCTCGTCCCCCAGCCTTTCCCTTTGGATGCACGCTGGGATTTTAAAGCGGACGACTATCTGGATTTTTTGGCCGAGAAAAATGCCAGAGTCGTGTTTTTCAGTTACCCCAACAACCCCACCGGGAACTGTTACTCTGAACAGGAAATCAAAAAGGTCATCGAGAATTTTCAGGGAATAGTGGTTCTGGATGAAGCTTATTTTGATTTTGCGAACAAAACTTTTTACCAGTCCATCAATAAACACAACAATCTGATCGTCCTGAGAAGTTTATCAAAAATCGGGCTTGCCGGGTTGCGCGTGGGCTATGGAATGGCCAATCCATTTGTTATCGAACAAATCAATAAAGTGCGTCTGCCGTACAACTCCAACACCATCTCCCAGGATTTTGCCACCCTGCTTCTTAGAAATTTTGAGCCGGTACGTGAACAAATAAAAACAATTTTGGCGGAACAGGACCGTTTGATACAGGGCCTTTCGCAATTGGATTTCATAACCGTGTTTCCTTCGGATTCCAATTTCATCCTTTTTCGGGTCGACGATGGGGGCGATAAATTATTTGAAGAATTGATGGAAAATGGCATTCTTGTCCGCAATTTGAGCGCCCATCCCCTCTTAAAAAACTGTTTGCGAGTGACCGGCGGCACAGCAAAAGAAAATGACCGCTTTTTAGCCATTTTAGGTAAAATAAGGGGGACAGGATAATTAATGTTGCGAGCCTGAAACGATGAGCAAATTCAAAAAAGCCGCCTTGAGTTCTTTCGGAGCATTCCTGGTTTTATTCTGGATTTGCGGTGGTGTTTTTTACTATCAGGCAACGCATTCGGTTTCTGAAAAATTTCATCCTGAAATTGTGAACATCGCCCCGGGAATGCCCTTGAAAAAAATTTCCACGTATTTTGCGGAACAAAATCTGATTCGCAGTGCAATTTCATTTCAACTTCTGGCGCATCTGCAAAAAAAACAGGGGCAAATTCAAGTAGGCGAATATGAATTATCGCCTTCCATGACACCCAGAGAAATATTGGCAAAAGTCACGTCTGGCAAAACGGTCCTGCACACCGTTACCATTCCGGAAGGATACCGGATCACGGAAATTGCAGCTCTCTTGGAAGAAAGGAGACTGGCCAACCGAGAGGAATTCATCCGGCAAACCCAGGATAGAGAGTTGATTCAATCCACCGGTATTCCAGGAAATTCTCTGGAAGGCTATTTGTTCCCGGAAACCTACCATTTCAGCCGAAACACCTCTGAACAAAAAATCATTCAGATAATGCTGAATACGTTCAAAGAACAGGTTGCGGCCCCAGAGTTGATGGATCGGGCCAAAGCAGTGAACCTATCTTTCCATCAGATCGTTACGCTGGCGTCTCTGATCGAAAAAGAAACCGGCATCGACGAGGAAAGAAAAATTATTTCATCCGTCTTCCACAACCGATTGAAAAAAAACATGCGGTTGCAAACGGACCCTACCGTCATTTACGCCATCAGCAATTTTGATGGTAACATTCGCAAAAAAGACCTATCCATCGACTCCCCTTACAATACTTATAAATATGGCGGGTTGCCCCCTGGCCCCATCGCCAGCCCCGGCCTCCAATCTATTCTCGCCGCCCTTGCCCCCAATGACACGGACTATCTCTACTTCGTATCCCGTAAGGACGGAAGTCATCAATTTTCTTCGAATCTAATTGACCACAATCGGGCCGTTCAAAAATACCAATTGAGGAGAATTGCCACCCGGGTTCAGCAATGATCGCACTCTCACACAACAGTCCACAGGATAAAGTCCAATGACGAAAAAGAGCCGATGGTTCAACTACAATGAAAGCCCCATTTTCAACACATTCATCCATGCGGGAATGCTTGTCAAGCTTCTGGCCGCCATTGGAATGATTGTCGGGATCTGGTATTTCCTTTAAATCATTCGGTTCTGAAAGTTAAATGACTCCCCCTTCCCATATCGACCGGATTGTTTTTTTAAATCTGACCCCTTTAAAAATATGGAAAACAGGGATACGTTAAGAGAGTGTGATTAAATCTTCTTCAGGTTTAATTTTATTAACTCTTCAACAATTTGGTTGAAGGAGGTCGTATTATGAATCAAGAAAATTTTCAAAATCAGAATTTTGACCATTCGCAATGGTTGAAACATTTATCAAATTCTCTGGACCACGCACAGGCGTTTTTTGGGGAGGTTTGGGAAACTGGTAAAATTTTATTCAATAGAGGGTTGACCCAGGGGATTAAAGAAATCAAATTTTTCGTTTCTAAATCCACCCCCATGGATTTTATTTGTGGTGGTTTGAACGCGCTATTTGGATTTTTGTCCTCCTTGATCGTTCTTTCCGGAGTTTGTCTGATCGGGTATCAAACCCTGCTCTGGCTTATCGACGGAGTGTGGACGGAATTTCCTCTTGTTATGGTTTTCAACTTTCTATTTGAGAGCACCGCCCTGCATTCATGGGTTACAAATCCTGAATCGTGGTACGGACTGCAAAAAGTGGTTTCATGGGTCCTTGAGAACACCCCGCTTTCCGCAGCTCTCATTATTCCTGGATTTATTCTTGCTTCAGCTTTGGCAGGAGTCATGGCGGTGGCGATCCTGATTCGCTATTATCAGTTCAAAAAAACTGGAAACGAATAGGCTCAATCGCCAAAAAAGAAATAGCGTTTCAACAAACCCTTTCTTCCGGACAGGAAAACCTCTGAATTTCTGGACTCTAGCCGTCCCCTGCCTTTTTTCACTGTAAATCTTATTAAGATATTGTATTATAATACTTTCCCCACAGGGGAATCCCTAAAGTCATAAACCTTATTTTAATAAATAAAACATAAACAATGAATATTTTAATTACTGGCGGGGCCGGGTTTATTGGATCTCATATCTCCGATGCCTACCTGAAACTGGGGCATCGGGTGGTTATTCTGGATAATTTGTCTTCAGGGAAAAAGAAGAACATTCCCCCTAAAGCCGTTTTTTATGAAATGGATCTTTTGGACCCTAAAGTGGTGCAGCTTTTAAAGGATGAAAACATAGAGGTTATCAATCATCATGCGGCCCAGATTTCTGTAATCCAATCGGTGACCGACCCACTTGAAGATGCCAATATCAATATTATGGGAAGTATCAAACTGCTCGAATCGGCCAAATCCTGCGGCGTGAAAAAATTTATATTCGCATCCACCGGGGGCGCTATTTATGGCGTGCAGGACTCCTTCCCGGCAGACGAAAACCATGCCTGCCGACCGGAAAGCCCTTATGCCATTTCAAAGTATTCAGTGGAAAACTACCTTAATTTTTATAGAAAAGTCCACGGACTGAACACCATCACCCTGCGTTACAGCAATGTCTATGGCCCACGCCAAGACCCGCATGGCGAAGCAGGTGTAGTCGCTATTTTTTGCCAGAAACTTTTAAAAAAGTCACAACCCACCATCTATGGCGATGGAGAACAAACCCGCGACTTCATATCGGTCCTCGATGTGGCACAGGCAAATGTGATGGCTCTCAACAGCTCTCTCACGGGTATCTTCAATGTAAGCACTGGGAAAGAAACCACCGTCAATGAACTGCTGAAAAATATCGCCAACATGGCAGGCAACGCAGTCACTCCCCAACATGACGCGCCCCGCAAGGGAGAACTGCAAAGAAGTGTTATTGACTCAGGAAAGTTCCGAAAAAATACGGCCTGGATCCCAAAGGTCTCTCTTAAGGAGGGGTTGGGAGAAACTTATGAATTCTTCTCGCAACAGAGTTGAAATCAAAGAAGATTTTTCTTCTTCTTTTTAAATTACTGGACTTTCAATGCCATCATAGTCACGTCGTCGTGGTCAAAGTTTCCTCCGGAGAACTCCAATAAAGAATCCAGCACTGCGGTTTTTATTTCCTGGGCACTGCCATGAGAGTTCCTGTTCAATACTTCGATCAGCGGGTCCATGCCGAATAACTGGTTTTCCTCATTTCGCGTTTCCAGAACACCATCGGTATAAAGAAATAGAGAATCGTTAGCATTTAAGGGCACGCATTCCCTGTCATAGATCGCATTTGCTATCACTCCCAGAGGCAAATTGGCTTTTCGAGTGGGATTTTTAAGCGTCAACTTGTTCCACTGGTTTTCTCCAGCCTTTTTAATCAGGACGGGGGGATGCCCCGCAGATGAAAAGTGAAGATTGGAATCCCCCTTATCGAAAGTGATGATTAGAGCGGTTGTCAGAGCTTGCGTCCCCTCATGTTTAGCCAAATTATTCAGGTCCCCGAGGATTAAATTCCCTTCCAAATCGTTCATATGGGACACCATGGAACGATAAAGCCACTGACTGGTGGAACTGACGGCTTGTCCATGCCCTGTAACATCGGCAATCGCAATTCGGGTCAGCATTTCCCGGCCGCAGACACTCAAATAATAGATATCGCCGCCCTTTTCACCATCCGTCCCCCTGGAAAAAAGACTGGCCGTCAAGGCTCCAGCGCAAACTTCCGTGTCGATTTTATGATTACCACCCCAAACTTCAGAACAATGAATAGTCTGCATATTCTCCCTGAAAAACTCAGAACATGGAAAAAACTTACCAACGTCTTATTGGAAATTGTTATTAGAACAAGAATTTCACCAGGTATCAAAATAAATAATCTTAATAGCTAGTAAGTCGTGGCAATAGTGGATGGATTTCAGTAAATTTTCATTTCTTCTTACTTAAGGGTATCTTTGATGCTCAGATAGGCAAAAATCACCACCCATCCGATGCCAATATAAATCACACTGCGAATAAAATTCCCATCCAACGCGCCAATCAGAACCCAAAAGATCGATCCGATGACCCAGAATATAATAAAAATACTACGCAGGCCACTATTTGCCGACATCGAATCCTCCTATAAAATTTTCTGAGCAACTCTCAAATTCTTCATCCGTCGTCCGCACAGCCTCTGTCCAGGATAAAATATAAAGGACAAAATCCCGTGAGCCCACTCTGCAGGAGAGTGACGCCCAGAATTCCCGGCACAAGCAACCAGACAGGGTCGATCCAATATCCCAACGCCGACCCCGCCGCAACTACGGCTCCGACGATTCCATCATGGATACGTCTTTTGGTATTCATGATATTTTCCTCCTCATTAGTTTAGGGAAATCAACGGCGCGACTTGATGATGATGTCTGAGACCGTTTCGATGACTCGGTTCACCTCCTGCAGTGTCATTTTAGGGTATAAGGGCAAGGTCAATACTCTTTCTGAATAGTTCGTGGCTACCGGGTAATCTTCCGGGCGGGTATGGAATTCTTCTCGGTAGAAAGGTTGCAAGTGCAAACCCACGTAGTGCACGCCCACGCCGATTCCCCGTGACTGGATTTCGTCGACAAACTGGTCCCGTGAAATTGACAATTGATTGAGATTGAGAGCGATGATGTAAAGGTGATGAGCGGGTTGCGCATAACTTTTAGTAATCAAAGTTTCTATTTCGGGAATATTTTTAAACGCCTCGTCATACATCGTTGCATAGCGTTTTCGCAGTTCATAAAATCGATGCACTTTTCGTAGCTGATGAATGCCAAGGGAGGCGCTTATATCCGGCATATTGTATTTATAGCCGGGAGCATGAAGCTGCCAGTGGGAATAGCCGCTCTTGCCAAACCGCTTCCAGGCGTCCTTGCTCAAACCGTGCAATCGCAGTACCCGGATTTTATCTGCCAGCGCATCGTCGTTGGTGGTCAGCATGCCCCCTTCTCCGGTGGTGATATTTTTATTGGCGTAAAAACTGAACGAAGTCAGATGCCCCAGGTTGCCGATTTTTCTTTGCTTGTACGAGGATTCCAGCGCATGCGCGGCATCTTCGATAATAGCCAGGTTATACTTCTCGGCAATTGCTTCGATGGCATCCATATCGCAGGCATGACCGGCAAAGTGGACGGGAAATATTGCGCGGGTTTTCGGAGTGATTTTTGCTTCAATTTTACTGACATCGATATTCAGCGTCCCCGGTTCAATATCCACAAAGACGG
Source organism: Nitrospinota bacterium (assembly GCA_027619975.1). NCBI lineage: Bacteria > Pseudomonadati > Nitrospinota > Nitrospinota bacterium. The sequence continues at coordinate 15,013 of JAQCGX010000026.1, read as the reverse complement.
GCCGCAAGCGTTCATGCACCACCACGCTGGCGGTAGCCGGGAATGTCATGGGAGTGGTGATCACTTCACTCCCTTCCGGAAACCCACTGGCGACAATAGAGAGATGAAGTCCCGCTGTACATGAGTTCAGCCCCAAAGCGTGTTTGCAACCGATGTATTGCTTGAACTCCTCTTCAAACTGATGGGTTTTAGGACCCGTCGTGAACCAGCCCGACTTCAGAGTATCCACAACCTCATTGATGTCATCCTCATCCAGCCAGGCACGGTGAAAGGGTAAGTCTATGTTCATATCAAACCATCTATAGTCGTTATTAATTCACACCCTTTACGGAGAGCGATTGAGGACTTGTATGGATTTTTCTGTTCCATATTGCTAATATTGTCAACTTGAACCACTTGCAAAGCAACTCCAACATAAAGCCCTTATAAATTATGGATCTGAATTTTAAAACTCTGGAAGACATCTTAATCGCAAACAACAGTTATATGATACAGGCATTTATCGTTGTTTTCGGTTCTCTCATCATTGACTACATTCAACGGCGAATTTTAAAACGACTCCAAAAACGGCTGGAGGAAACAGAAAATAGATGGGACGACGCCTTGATCGCCGCAGTCAGGAGACCCCTGAGTGTCATCATCTGGGCCGCCGGAATCTCACTGGCGGCGGAAATCATTCAGAAATCCACTAAAGCTGTTATTTTCAGCGCTGTCCAACCTGTCAGAGATACCGTAATCATTGCGGCTCTCGCCTGGTTCCTCGTCCGGCTGATCAATAATATTGAAAATACCTATATCGAAAAGGAAAAGGATGTTGACCACACTACGATCGATGCCTTTTCCAAACTGCTTCGCATATCAGTTTTCATAACGGCGGCCTTGGTTGTCCTGCAAACTCTGGGGTACAGTGTCTCCGGCGTGTTGGCGTTTGGCGGTATCGGCGGTATCGCCATCGGCTTTGCGGCCAAGGATTTACTGGCAAATTTCTTTGGCGGACTGACCATCTATCTGGACCGGCCTTTCGCGGTTGGCGAATGGGTTCGTTCACCCGACCGGGAAATAGAAGGTACCGTTGAAAAAATCGGATGGCGACTGACCTGTATCCGGACCTTCGACAAAAGACCGCTATACGTTCCTAATTCGATTTTTACAACCATCGCTGTGGAGAATCCTTCCAGAATGAAAAATCGAAGGATCTATGAAACGATCGGTATCCGTTACGAGGATGCGGCAAAAATTCCCTCTATCATTCAAAATGTGAAAGAGATGCTCCAGAATCACTCTGAAATCGACTCTCAGCAAACGCTGATCGTCAACTTCAACTCCTTCGCCCCCTCCTCCCTTGATTTTTTTATCTATACGTTTACCAAAACCACGAACTGGGTTCATTTTCACGAGGTCAAGCAGGAAATTCTGCTCCGGGTCATAAAAATTATTGAAGGCCAGGGGGCTGAAATAGCCTTTCCCACCTCGACCATCCATTTGGCAAAACCGCTCGAAAATGAAATGCTGAGCCCCCCGCAGAGGAAAAAATAATCGTCTCTCCGTCAAGCCCACTCAACGGATGGAAAGCTAATTCCCCAGAGGCAGGGTCAGTAAGGGTCCCTTGTCCTTCGCGTTCCCTGACTGCAGCGAAAATATCTGTGCCAGCAGGGAAAAAGTGGATTTGGATTGGAGATCGGAATCGTCTATATAAAACCAACTATCCCGATAATTCACGGCCATCGCCGCCTGAGCGGGCTGAGTAGACTGGGAGTGAATCTTAAGAAGTTCTCCGGTGACATCCGCCCAGTTAAACGGCTTGCCGGATGAATAGCGGGTCAACGTGACCTTGCCGCCCATTTGATCTTCTTCAGGAGCTTCCACCGCGTGGGACAGGTAGTACATCATTCCCAGCAGGGAGCGCGTTTCCACCCGGATGTGTTGTGGGTCATCGGGAGAAGGGTACGGGGTCAAAACAAACCGCAAGTTTTCCGGGGGCAATCCCAAAAGAACGTTCAACTCCTGAAGCTCCGGAAAACCATTTTCCGTCTTTTCAAACTGAAAAATCAATTCCGGGATGTTGCCGCTGGCTCCCAGAGACAAGGTGTGGGCATCCTTTAGCTGTAATTTTCGGATCAAATTAGCCGCTTGGGCAAAATCCTCATAAACAGGCGCAGTTTCCGGAGTCGGTCCAGAGGCTGTGGGAGCATTTTTCAAATTGCCGACTCGCTCCAGGCAAACCCGTAAAATCCGTTCAAAGCTCCAGCCCGAACGGGTCAGCAGGAATATGTTCTCCAGGGGGATATGTGACAAAAAACGTTGAATGAATTGTTCGCCCTGCAAAGGCGCATAAGATACAGTTGGATTTTCCTCCACACTGGCCCCAGCCGAAAATCCGAAAAGGCCCTTGACGCCATTCTGAAGGGTGGCGTCGGCATCGGCGTTGGCGCGAAATTTAAACTGGGCCGCAACGCTGTTGACCTCAAGAAAATAGGGAGTATCCCGGTATTTGAGGCGAACCAGATTCAGCAATAACTGCTGATCGTTGGACCTTTGGATGGTGGTGTTGTAGTTATACCGGTTGCCTTTTAACGTTGAAGGCCCCAAGCCGGAACAACCACTCAATAAAAAGACAACGAGAAAAAAACAAAGCTTTACAGCTATCCGTCTCCCCGACCGAATGGAATTTGATAATTTCAGCGCCATTATTAAACCTTTTAAAGAAGGTTGAGTGGATTCTTGATCAAAATTTTTGAGGCAGGGGGAAGGGGCCGTTCAAGACCGAATCAGTTTTTTTAAGATTTTTTGTCATAAACCTTGCGCCGAAACAAACCGTCCCGGCGGCTCACCACCCGGTCGAGAAACAACAATCCGTCCAGATGATCCATCTCGTGCTGAACCGCTCGGGCTTCATAACCTTCCATTTCGTAATTGTGAGAGGTGCCAAATTTATCAAAAGCCTTCACTTGAATAAACTCCCAGCGCACAACATTGCCGGTATAATCCGGAACCGACATACACCCTTCCCTTCCGACAACATTACCTTCCTTGTCGGTGATTTCGGGGTTTATCATAACCAGGTGGCCATGACTTTTTATTTTAGGCTTGCAGGAAACATCGACCAAAACGATGCGCTCAAAGCGCCCGACCTGCGGCGCCGCGATACCCACGCTCCCAGGTCCGGCATGCATGGTTTCTTCCAAGTCGCTGACAAAATTCAAAAGCGATTCATCAAATTTCTCGACGGGTTTGGATATTTGTTTCAACCGCTCATCTGGATAAACAAGAATCTCTAAAACAGCCATCGTACTTAACCCCTGAGAGTTTCAAGTTCCGAAAGATGCACTTCGATATCATTTTCGCTTTCAAACACCTTTAACGCATTTTGCAAAGCGTCAACACCCTTTGCCGCAATTCCCTCGATATGCATGATATACAGGGGCTTGTCGGTTGTGCCCCCTACATCTGACTCCAGATTCAGGATGCTTAGCCCTGCATCAGCCAAAACACGAGTGACTTGAGCCACGATTCCCGATCTGTCAGATCCGTGAACGCTTAACCGGACATTTGGTTCCAGGTGATGGTGCAGTTCCCCCTCTATTTTATCCACATGATGGCGAAGATTCAGGGAATCACACACGGTTTGAAGAGTGTGATCCAGTTCTTCCGCCTTTCCTTCAAATTGAACCATCAGCATGATCGTGAAACTCCCCCCCAGACGTGTCATTGAGGCTTCGCCAAGATTACAATTATTCAGGTATAAGGCTTCGGTGATTGTTGCAACGATGCCAGCGTGATCTTTACCCACAAGAGTGAGCATGAACCAGTTTTTCATAACGGATTTCTCAGAAAAAGTGTTTTGGAGATAATTTACCATCAACTCCAGCGCTCTGAAACTACTTGGCTTCTGGCCAATTATTAAAAACCTCCCAGGCATCCTTAAAATGAGAGGATGGGAATTTTTTTGCTATCACCGGCCCCTGCTGTTCCGGGACTCTGGAGACTACGATATGTTTTTCATTAAAATTTTCAGTTTCTATAAAAATAGATGATTTATCGGCAATAACGCATCCCGTGCCACGCATCAGCTCATCAAAAACATGTTTTGCTGAATTATGGATTTCCATCCCATTTTTATTCATCAGTTTTACCATAGTCTATTCCTCAAAATATTTACCTTTAAAACCAACTCCAAATCCCTAAATTAACCGCCCATCATATATACCGTATTCATCCCAAACCTCAAGAACGCTTTCAAATAAGGCTGGTAAAACTAACAAATTTAAGTTACCTTAGGATAATGCCAATAACTATTTGATTCGTAATGGTTTTTTAACTTTTAATTTCATTTTATCCGATATTTTTTGATCCGATTTTCTCGATTTATTAGATCGAATAATATCAAATGTACTCTATATTTCCAAGAAAACGATATGAGAAAAATAAGGGTTCTGGTTGTCGATGATGCCGTGGTTGTCCGTAAAATTGTGACGGACGTTCTATCTTCCGACCCGGAAATCGATGTTGTCGGCGTAGCTGCCAATGGGCGGATTGCCCTGGCAAAGATCCCACAAATAAATCCAGATATTTTAACTCTGGACATAGAAATGCCCGAAATGGACGGCCTGCAAACACTGGTGGAAGTCCGGAAATTGTACCCTTCCCTTCCAGTCATCATGTTCAGCACCCTGACGGAACGCGGCGGGGCCAAAACCCTTGAAGCTTTATCTTTAGGCGCCACGGATTATGTAACCAAGCCGGCTAATGTAGGCAGTGTCTCCATCGCCATGCAAAGAGTGCGGGATGAGCTCATTCCGAAGGTTAAAATGTTCTGCGCCGAGAAGGCAGGATTAAAACCACCACTCACGGGGAAACCAAGCCCGACAGTCAAAGTTGCGCCAAGGATTAGACCGCCTGTTAAAACGGGTTCAAGGTCACCTGCCAATGCAAAAATAGATATCGTCGCCATTGGCGTGTCCACGGGGGGTCCCAATGCCCTGGCGGAACTGTTCCCGGTATTTCCAAAAGATTTCCCGGTACCGATTGTGTTGGTTCAGCACATGCCGCCATTTTTCACCAAACTGCTGGCGGACAGACTATCCTCCAAGTCTGAAGTTACAGTTACTGAAGGAGCCCCCGGACAGGTTTTGGAAAACGGAAAAGCCTGGATCGCCCCCGGCGACTACCATATGGTGCTACGAAGAAATGGAACCCACGTCAAAATTGAAACCAATCAGGACCACCCTGAAAACTCCTGCCGCCCGGCGGTGGATGTCCTTTTTAGATCTGTGGCAAACCTTTACGGACCCAACATTCTCGGAGTCATATTAACGGGAATGGGTCAGGACGGAATGATCGGTTGTGAACACATAAAAGACGCTGGTGGGCAGGTGATTGTACAGGATGAGGAAAGTAGTGTCGTTTGGGGAATGCCAGGGTTTGTTGCCAAGGCAGGCTTGGCAGATAAGGTGCTGCCGTTAAATCAAATTGGCCAGGAAATCATCAGAATTGCTAAAGTGGGGCGCTAGCCCCCCCTCTACCCCCTGCCACGAAACGGGAACAAAGGGACAAAATCTCCTAGTGAGTCGCCACCAGGCTTTCAGCTGGACCGACGTGGACCGTTTTTTTCGTATCCAGAATCAGCAACAGCTTATCTTTTAATTTGTAAACGCCGAGGACCAGCTCTCGAGTGATTTCATCGATGGTATCCGGTGGGCGTTCAAAATTTTCTTCAGCAACCTCCAGAACATCAGCAATTTCATCGACCAGAAGACTGACGACCCCTCCCTCAGTGCGAACGACCACATTCATGGGAAGCTTGTCTTCTTTCCATTCTTCCATGCCAAGCCGACTACGCAAATCAATAGCCGTGATGATCTGTCCCCTAATGTTGATCAAACCACGAACCGCCGAAGGCGCCAGGGGAACTTTGGTCATATCCTGGTACCGGAATACTTCCTGAACGTTTTCCACTTTCACACCAAAAAATAGATCGCCGAGATAAAAAGTACAAAATTGTTTCGATTCAGCCATTATTTAGTTTCCTATTCGTACGGTAGCAAGAGGTTGATCTTCATAAAAGGTTGGGTCATTTTCACGAACAATCGCTTCAGCATCCAAAAGATCCGTGACCATGTCCTGAACGACCACAGTGCCTAGGGTTCCCTTCCGGTTGGAGCCGCGCTGAACCGTGATGACCTCATCCACGATGTCGAGGATTTTATCGGCCACTAAAGCCACGCTTTTCCCATTTTGAGTATAAACCACGGCCTGCATCGTTTCTTTTTCAGCATAGTCCTGGTTCCCATTGAATATTTTGGAGAGATAAATGAGCGGCATGATCTCACCTCGATATTGAACCACCTCCTGAGCCCCGGACCTTTCCACATCGGAACGTTTAAACTCTTCAAGTCGAGCAACCATGGAGAGCGGGATGGCCATTCGCCCCTCCTTGCCGATTCCAAAAATGAGGAGAGTCTGTTTTTCACTGCCTGCGGCCTGCGTTTTCTCGGATGATTCCACCCTGGCACGCTCACGATTCTGAGTGACTACCTTGGCAGTCTGCGCCAGGCCAATCACATCCAAAATCAATGCCACCTTTCCATCTCCCATTATGGTTGCCCCGGAGAAAGCAGCTATTCCTTTTAATTGCGGGCTCAGAGGCTTGACCACGATTTCCTCTGTATCATTAACCCCTTCCACCACCAGGCCAAATTGACGATCATCCGCCTGTAGCACCACGATGTTTATCGTGTCCTTCGCCTCTTTTTTCTCCACTTTGAGTTGTTCGTGTAAATAGATCAATGGAAGCAGGTGTCCTCTCAGTCTGTACACCGGAGCCCCCTGGATAAATTCCACATTCTTTTTGGCCTGCTCACCCTCCAACAACACCAGCTCCAGCAGGTTCACCTGAGGAATGGCATATCGATCGCCACCTGTCGTAATGGTAAGGGCGGGAATAATTGCCAAGGTCAGAGGAATTTTTACCTTAAGCGTGGTTCCCTGCCCGTGCGTGCTTTGAATATCAACCGTCCCGCCGATTTTTTCAATGTTGGTTTTCACCACATCCATCCCAACGCCGCGCCCGGAAACATTGGTTATCTTCGCCGCAGTGGAAAACCCTGGAGCGAAGACAAGATTAACCAACTCACGATCGCTCATTCGCGCCGCTCTTTCCGGGGTGATCAAGTTTTTTTCCAGGGCTTTTTGTTTGATTCTTTCCGGATCAATTCCGCCGCCGTCATCACTGATCTCAATATTGACCTGGCCGCCCTCATGAAAAGCCCGCAGCTTTAACATTCCCTCTTCGGGTTTTCCAGCGGCTTTTCTTGCTTCTGGAGTTTCAATACCATGATCCGCTGAATTGCGGACGATATGGGTCAATGGATCTTTTATCGCCTCAATCAGGGTTTTATCCAGCTCAGTTTCTTTCCCTTCCATCTCCAACCGTATCTTTTTGCCGCAGGATGCAGCTAAATCTCGAACCACACGGGGATACTTGCTCCATATGTTTCCAATCGGTTGCATTCGGGTCTTCATCACCCCTTCCTGAAGTTCCGTGGTCACCAGATTGAGATGCTGAGTTGTGGCGGCATAGGTCGAATCCTGATCATTGGGATTGAACTGTAAAATCTGGTTCCTGGCGAGCACCAGTTCTCCCACCAGGTTCATCAGCCGATCCAGAAGTTTTACGTCCACACGTATATTGGTGTCGGCCACTCCCCGGCCTTCTTGTTTTTTCTCCACTCCACTTTCAGCATCATCCTGTTTTTCCGAGACACTCGATTTAGGGCTCTGGCTCAACGGTGCGGGAGGTTGACTTTGCTCTTCTTCATCCAAACTTTCCGAAACCTCTTCGGTACTTTTAATTTTAGAAAGTCCTGGCGCGGCTTCTGAGGCCGCTACCGCCGTTACAACGCTCTCACCTTTTTGCAGACTGGTAAGCGTTCCAATCAACTCGGAATAGTCAACATCACCCTCATTTTGACTGTTTTCAATACAGGACAGAATCTGCCGTATGGCATCCACCATGGCAAGGAGAGCGCTGGTGATGGGCGGATTAATCGTCAACTCCCCCTCCCTGAGCTTGCTCAAGAGGCTTTCCCCGACATGGGCAACGGATTCCAACTTGGAAAAACCGATAAAACCACAAGTTCCCTTTATGGTATGAATGGTTCGAAAAATACTGGCTATAATGCCTGTTTCAGTAGGATTTTGCTCCAGATCAACAAGGTCCTGATCCAGTTGATCGAGGTTTTCATTACTTTCTACAAGGAATTCATTAACAATAGCATCCATACCACTCATTTCCTCGAGGTTGTCGTCTGAAGAGGCCCCGGTTTCACTGACAGCAACGTCCTCATTAATTGAGTCCGGGGTCATATCGGGGGCAACGGGTTCCATCCCCTCTTCCAAATCAGAATTTGGTTTTGATTTCGAGTTTTTATCCATTAAATCCTCGTATTAAACTTTTTCAAAATCACGATAATCCTTCAAAATCACGATAATCCCTTTCCACCTGAATCAGAACGAGCAACTCTCAAGGCGCACACTAGATTTCAAGTACCAGGTGTCCGCCCCATCATGTCTCCTGGATTGGCCACGGCAATTTTGACCATGAGGTCTCCTCCAGGCAAAGAATAATGCATTTTTTTATCTGGAAGTCCCCTGGGCATTAAAGGTTCGACATCGTGCCCACGCATCACCGTAGGAAGGGACATCACGACTTTAATACCTTCTTCCCCAAGCCGGGCAACGATATCTCCAGCCAGAACATTGGCCAGTTCGCCCACGACATCGCCCATCTCAGGACTGTCGTAACTCACCTCAAAACCGCAAAAAGTGTTTGCAATATTTTCAGCGGAGTCCTTCGGCAATGCCAACATCAGTATCCAGGATGCGTCGCCAACAAAGGAGATGATCCCCACAACACCATCCCCGATTTTTTTGTCGCTGTCATCCCCTTTAAACCTTGGAGCTGACCCAATAATCGTATTAAATATGGAAGAAACCGAACCACTCACACAATCAGTGATCACTTCCGGCATTTCATTTTTCTTGATATCACTCGTGGCCATATCGAATCCTTTTCTTCCTGTTCAGTTAATATCCATAATTTAATTGAACGGTTTAGGGCTTCAAAATCGATTTATTTAAGTAAACTTAAACAAATTCCCTATAATTATACAGACAATCAACATACAGTCAATGTAAATTTAAAATAACAAAATTCATCCCGCATTATTTGATATCCCGGTTCTTTCTGGGTTGCTTAACGGACGAAATGGTTTTTAATCAAGGTATTGATCAAAAATTCCCGCGATCCTGTCGAAAAACCAGATGCCTTGGAATTTTGGTTATTTAAAAATTGCCTTAATCTTTTCTTCCAATTGATTGGCATTAAAGGGTTTGACAATATACTGGCTCACACCCGCCGTAACTGCTTCCATAATTTTTTCTTTATCCGCTTCCGAAGTAACCATGAGAAAATTTGTAGCCTTCAGCCCAGCATCCGCCCTCACGGCCTTCAAAAACTCTATACCAGTTATTTTGGGCATATTCCAATCAGACACCACCAAATCAAAAGATCCCTCCCCCAACTTCTTAAAACCTGCGGCTCCATCTTCAGCATCGGTAATATCGGCAAATCCCAATTCCTTCAGAGTCTTTTTGATGATTTGTCGCATTACGTTTGAGTCGTCTACCACTAAAACCTTCTTGCCTTCGTACGCCATATTTCTCCCCTCCAGTTTCAAGTCACATGGTTAGAAAAAGATTAATTCTTGCCTTAAACAAAATACTATTAAAATAAATTTCTTATGCCGAATTTAGCAATCATGCGCTTTCTTTTTACTCAAAGAAATAGCACTCTTGATTCCCCCAAATTTCACCAAAGCATACTCTATAAATAAACTGGTAATGTAATATTGTCAACGAAAATATCTATTTGTTTTTAAAGGTTATAATATGGATATTATATAAAGACTAGATGGTAATTGGAAGGATTTTTTGCTCCCCCACCCTCACCCCGAAACTCATTTTCCTCCTCCAAAAGGCGGAAAACATTTGAAAAACTACCGATTATTTTTCGTTATAAGTTACGGACTGGGGATAAAAATAGTGGGAAAATGAGAAAAACACTTCAATGCGATAGGGGATTTTTTCTGGGGAGGGAGGAGAAATTTTTTTTATACGTGACACTCCTGAACCTGTTCATAAAGCGTGTCCCGCTCGACGGGCTGTCTTCCAGATTCGCAAATCATGTCGATGATGGAGTTCTTACGAAAAATTTGCTCCGTGGCCGCACCTGCCGCATGGATGATCTTCTCCTCCACCACCGTGCCATCCATATCATCGGTCCCGAACGATTGCGAGAGTTGCGCGATATTGGGGGTGATCATGATCCAGAACGCCTTGATGTGCGGAAAATTATCCAGCATCAAGCGGGAAACCGCCAGCGCCCGCAAGTCCAACTGCCCCGGAGTGGTGTGCAGGTGGTCGAGACGGGTATTCTCAGGATGAAAAGCGAGCGGGATGAAAGTGAGGAATCCTCCGGTCTCGTCCTGCAACTCGCGCAAGCGAATCAGATGATCGGTGCGGTCCTCGGCATTTTCAATGTGTCCGTACAGCATGGTGGCGTTGCTTTGCAAACCCACCTCGTGGATTGTCCGATGCACGTTCAGCCAATCCTCACCCGTGGTTTTTTCGCCGCAGATTTTTTTACGCACGCGGGGAGCAAAAATTTCCGCACCGCCGCCGGGGTTGGAGCCCAGCCCCGCTTCCTTGAGCTGGATCAAAGTCTCCCTTAAGGGAAGCCCCGCAAGTTGCGCCAGGTATTGCACTTCCACCGCGGTGAAGGCCTGGATATGCACCGTGGGAAAGCGTTCCTTCAAGCCGCGCAGTAAATCGATATAGTACTGAAACGACCAGTCGGGATGCAGGCCACCGACGATATGAAACTCGCTGACCTTGCCGTTCATGTATTTTTCCGCATCGGAAAAAATTTCATCCAAAGATTTTTCGTAGGCCGTGGGATCGTCCGCCTTCACGCCAAAAGCGCAAAACCGGCAGCTGTTGACACAGATATTGGTTGGATTGATGTGACGGTTGTGAATGAAATAAGTTTTATCGCCGTGCAGGCGTTCCCGGACGATGTTGGCCAGATACCCCACCCCCAACAGATCAAACGAATTCCACAGCAACACCCCGTCCTCAAAAGACAGGCGCTCCTGAGCGCGAACTTTCTCTTCCAAAGGGGCCAACGCTTTATCTTCAAATTCAAACAGCATAAAAAATTCCCATGTAAAAATTGTAAGTGGTAATTATACCTGAAGGTCCGGTTCAGGTGCAAGGAGGGGATGGGGGGATTGAAATAGTTAGAACAGAACTTGATTTTTTTCCTTTATATCAATTTGGTATAATCATTTCCATAAATATTATTTTCATTGGGTTGGATTTAAAATGAGCGATTCAGGGACCAAAAAATTACAAAATTGGGAAGAATTTGAAAAAATAATTGAAGAAGAACGAAGCGAATGCGAGAAACTTAAAAAAAAGGAGAATTCGACTTTCGTAGATGATCTTCTTTTTCGTGGCCAAGGGGATGCAGATTGGAAATTATTAACCTCCTTGGAAAGAATGTCCAAAAAAGAATGGTCATGCAAACAATACTATATTAGATTGGACAGTATCACCATATGTGGCCGCTTTTTTCGCCCTCAATGAAGCTAAAGAAGACAAAGAAGTTGCAATTTACACCTTCAGGGAATATCTAGGAAATGGGAAAAATAGTTCACTGAGCGAACCGTTTATTTGGGGGTTAGGACCATACATCCGTACTCACAAAAGGCATTATCAACAACAGAGCCGATACACCTATTCTATTACAGGGAAGAAAGATCCTGGTGAAAACCATATTTACGGGAACCATGAATCTGTTAAATATGGAAATGACCAAGATCTATTAAAGAAATATATTATTCCTGGCAAGGAGAGAAATAAGGTATTGGCAAAACTTGACCTCATGAATATTAATGCTTTTTCGCTTTTTTCTGATGAAGAAGGTTTAATGAGCATGCTTGCTTATCGTGAAATAAAGAGGAAAGAGAGTCCCTCAATAGAGGGCTGAGTGTGATTTCAACTTTTTTTACTCCCGCCAGGCGTGGTCCTATCGGTGTTCATTTGGTTCCCCTCCCCTACACCCACAAACAGTCCCCAATCATCAACGCCATCAACAGCAGGCTGATCCAACCGTTGACGTTGAAAAAGGCAACGTTCACCTTGGAAAGATCGTCAGGGCTGACCAGGGAATGCTCGTACCACAGCAATCCTGCCACCCCCGCCACCCCTGCAAAATAAAGCCCTCCCAAGAACGGGGACCACAATAAGGCCAGCAGAAAGACTATCATCACGCCATGCGCGGCTTTTGCCAGCATTAAGGCCCGTTCGACTCCATATCGTTGGGGAATGGAATGAAGGCCCAATTTGGAGTCCACCCTGACATCCATACAGGAATAGATGATATCGAAACCGATCAGCCAGAACACCACCGCCGCACCGAGGATCAGGGAAATCAGGGAAATTTCTTCGCGGATGGCCACCCACGCTCCCACCGGCGCGACGGAAAGAGCAATCCCCAGCCAGAAATGCGACCACGCCGTGAAACGCTTGGTCAGGGAATAAAAGAACACGATCGCCAGTGCCAGTGGGGAAAGATACAAAGCCAGTTTATTCAGCATGGCGCTGGCAAATATGAAGGCTAAGGATGAGGCTATTAGAAATATAATATACGTCCCGGCGTGGATTTTTCCGGAAGGCAGCGCCCTACCCTCGGTGCGTGGATTGGAAGCGTCAAAACGGGCGTCCACGATGCGATTGAAGGACATCGCCGCGCTTCTCGCCGTCACCATGCAGACAACGATCCAGAACAACTTTTCAGCCTGAGGAAGCCCTTCCGCCGCCAGAAATGCGCTCATGATGGCAAAGGGCAACGCAAAAATGGTGTGCTGGAGTTTGATGTCGGAAAAAATTATTTTGAGCTTATTGGTAAAGTTTGTCATCTCAACTCGATATACAGGAAAGGTCTTGTATTCATCCAAACAGTTATCAATAATAGGGGTTTTGAATCAATACCTTAAAAAATGAATAAATACAAAAGACTTCTCAAATTACTTCTGCCCCATAAAAAGGCTTTGATCATTGGCAGTGTGTTCCTCATTGGTGCTTCCCTGACCAACCTGGCGATCCCTCTTTTGATAAAGGACCTGGTCGATGTGGTCATGGTCAAGAAAGATCTGCAGATGCTCAATAACATCGCCTTGAACATCGGCGGGTTGTTTCTTCTGCAACTGCTATTTTCCACGGCCCACAATTATTTGTTTGACCTGACCGAAAAACGCATCACCACCGATTTTCGCACAAGAATCTTCAAGCACCTGCAAACCCTGTCGCTCAGCTTTTTTGCCAAGCGGCGCACGGGCGAGATCATGTCGCGCATGACCAATGACGTGACCACCCTGGAAAACCTCATCACCGACGTACCCGCCACAGCCCTCCAGCAATCGATACGATTGGTTGGCGGCGTTATTATCATAATCTACATGAACTGGAAACTCACGTTCATGATTCTGATACTGGCTCCCGTCATGGTCCTGTTCGCAAAGACCTTTGGCAGAAAATTAAAACGCCTCTCCACTGAAATTCAGGACAAACTGGCCACCTCCACCACCATTCTGGAGGAAAATATTTCCTGCGTCCAGGTGGTCAAATCGTTTGTCCGGGCCCCTTTGGAAACCGAGCGCTTTTCCAGTGCCGTGGAAGACAGTTTTGAAAGCGCCAAAAAGCGCGTGATTATATCCTCATTCTTCGGACCGACCATCGGCTTCATCGCCTTTTCCACTTCCCTGGTTTTGCTTTGGTATGGAGGACGGGAAGTCATCACCGGTGGCATCAGCCCCGGAGAACTGATTGCTTTCATATTATACGCAACCATCATAGCCGGGCCGATGGGCAGTTTTGCGCGTTTATTTACCCGTGTACAGGAGGGCATTGGCGCCAGCCAGCGGATTTTCGATATTCTGGAGACAGAGGCCGAAGTGGCCGACTCGGCGGACGCAAAACACTTGCCAGTCATTTCCGGGAAAGTCGAGTTTGATCAGATCCGCTTCCATTACCGGGAAGACCAGGAAGTTTTGCATGGCATCAGTTTCTCAGCCGAACCCGGTCAAGTCATCGCCCTGGTAGGCCCCAGCGGAGCGGGAAAAAGCACCCTCATCCAACTCCTGCACCGCTTTTACGACCCGGTTTCAGGAGAAATCCGTGTGGATGGAATCCCGATCCGGGAAGTCAGCCTCAACAGCTACTGGAGCCAGATCGGCCTGGTTCCCCAGGAAACCATTCTGTTCGGCGGCACCATTCAGGAAAACATTGAATACGCCCGCCTGAACGCAACCCAGGAAGAAATCATCGATGCGGCCAAAGCCGCCAACGCCCACAACTTCATCATGGACTGCCCGGACGGGTACCAGACAGTTGTCGGTGAGAAAGGCATTCGCCTTTCAGCCGGTCAACGGCAAAGAATCGCCATCGCCCGCACCATTTTAAAGAACCCCAGGCTGTTAATTCTAGATGAAGCCACCTCAGCACTGGATAATGAATCCGAATTATTGATACAGGATGCCCTGGAGAGACTGATGCAGGGCCGCACCGCATTTGTCATCGCCCATCGGCTTTCCACCATACACAATGCAGACAAAATCATAGTTATGGATAAGGGTAAAATCGTGGAAACCGGTAATCATCAAGAGCTTATGGAGCAGAGAGGACTCTATCACCGTCTCTACACTCTCAAGAGTTTACAAATGATAGAACAGGACAAGCCCCAAGAAGTTTAATTTTCCATCTATTAAATAAATATTTTCAATATGTTATGAGAATATTTGAGCAGTATTTGAAAATTATTAGAAATAAAGCTTGCTCTTATCGATCGGAGTAACTATATTGATTTCACATTGTCTCACACGAGACCGAAGCA
>JAQCGX010000025.1 GCA_027619975.1 Nitrospinota bacterium | reverse complement strand
TAGGTCGCCTGTGCTACTGGTTTTCTTAAATTAACAGTAAACTTGAAATTAACATTTTAAGGTCCCAAAAATAGTTTTTCAGCAACCTGCTAATGTTAAAACATCAGCCCGATTCTGTCGGAGCCTGACCCTGGATACATTTCCAGGGAAATCATTTCTTGTATTTACCAACAGCATGGTAAGATTTTAGAAAATGGAGGCAGTGATGCACATGAAACGTTTTTTATTTATTGGAATTCTGTTGGCGATTCTTGCGGTCACGGGTTGTGGAACCAGCGGCAAAGAGTTTAATGAAGTTCTTTACGACAGTATTGAGAATGGCCACACCACCAAGGAGGAAATGGAATCCATGTTTGGACAGCCTTTTAAAAAAGGCGTTCAAAATGGAAAAGAGATCTGGGTTTATGAGCACAATAAGTATCGTTTGATAGGTCAAGACACCTCCAAAGATCTGGTTGTCACCTTCGATAGATCCGGTGTGGTCGAAACCCATCAATTCATGAGCAGTCAAGCCACCTCGCAATGACCTTGCTCCGTTCCTGATAAACATTTTAATGCTTGGATTCAGTGATCAGCAGAAAAGCGCCCTGCATTTGACGTGGGTCGCTTTTTTTTTGACCTTCGTGGCCTGGTTCAACATGGCCCCGTTCAACACCACGATCATGAAGCAGGTGGGCCTGTCGTTGGATCAGATCGAAATCCTGATGATCTGCAATGTGGCTCTGACGATACCCGCAAGGATCATCATCGGCGTCCTGGTCGACCGTCACGGGCCGAGAAAGGTGTTCTGTGGTCTGCTGCTGTTTGCTGCCTCAGTTTGTTTTTATTTTGCCACGTCCACCCAGTTTTTTGAGTTTCTGATTGCCCGTCTGCTGATGGGCATCGTGGGCGCTGGCTTTGTGGTCGGAATCAAAATGATCGCCGAATGGTTTCCGCCGGAAAAAATGGGAATCGCCCAGGGGATTTATGCCGGATGGGGAAATTTTGGAGCCGCCGCCGCGGCATTTTCCCTGCCTGTCGTTGCGCTGTTGTTTCCCGAAGAAATGGGTTGGCGGGCGGCTACGGCATTTTCCGGCTTGTTGTGTCTGATCTGGGCCGGGGTCTACTGGAAATGGGCTGTAGAAATTCCCGACCGCGGGCGCGATTTCAAGGTCAGCCTGATTCACTCCATTGAGGTGACGTCCCGCAAGGATCTAATTTTACAGATCGTATTGATGCTTCCTGTTTACGGTTCCCTCCTGGCTCTGGTGTGGAAATTATCCGCGCTGTCGTCGCCGCTATTTTCACAGGACGTCACCCTGCTGCTTTATGCCGGTGTCAGCGGAATTTTCTTCTTGAATTTGGTAGAGTCCCTCCGCGTTAATTTGCCGAACCTTAAACGAGCCATCCCCAAAGAAGAACACTACGAATTCCGGCAGATATTTATTCTAAGTCTGGTTTACGCGCTGACTTTTGGAGCGGAGTTGGCCGTGGTTTCCATGTTTCCGCAATTTTTGGAAACCACCTTTGGTCTTTCAGTGGCCACTGCCGGTATTTTGGGTTCGAGCTTTGCGGTGATGAACCTGATCACCCGGCCCAGCGGCGGTTGGTTGTCCGACCTGCTTGGAAGAAGGCAGACCTTGGCGGTTTTAGTTCTTGGAGCCCTGGCAGGCTTTTGGGCTATGGGGGAAATAAACGCCAGCTGGCACCTGGGGTGGGTGATTCTGCTGGCGATTACCTGTTCGGTATTTCTGCAGGCGGGAAACGGAGCCTGCTTTGCCGCCGTGCCGCTCATCCGCAAAGACCTGACGGGAAAAATGGCGGGCATGGCCGGGGCTTATGGAAATGTCGGGGCGGTGTTCTTTTTAACCGCCTACAGTCTGGTGAGTGCCCAGGATTTTTTTAGAATCATCGGCGGCTACGCAATTGTGGTTTGTTTGTGCCTGTTGCTTTTGCAATCCTTCAAGAAATTGCACGTTTCCTACCAGTAATGGTCCAAATCCCAATTTAATTGACGGGATCTCGTCGTCCAGAAATTATTGCAATTACGTTAACTACGGACGAAGTTGCTTCGGCGCATAAAGCCGCATCACGGAATTGAGCGTCTCGTCGATGTTGAACATCATTGGCAAGTTGAAGTGATGCTTTCGCGTGCCTCCGCGTAGCTTCGTGACTTCCTCCTGAAAGTTCCTTCTCAATAAAGGCTTCCAGCATTCTTTTCGCATCGGTTTTACTTGGAACAGTTCCATCACTGGTGCTATGATTTTTAGGATCATATACTGCCTGTGCAAGAGAAATAAGAGTTTCCCTACAAAGGAGCCCCACAGATTGGAAATCTTCTTCAGTTGAAGATCGTTCCAACTGAATTCGGACTTTGTCCAAACATCGATCAACGCGAGCCCATCCAGTTGGTTCTCGAAGTGAGGTTTCATCAATCAAAGTTCCCTTGGAAAGCCTATCGAGAAGTGGGTTATAAAGCTCGTTAATATATAATCGACGAGATTGGTAGGTTGGTAAATCACCACTACTCCATTTACCATACCATTCCCAAAGGGTTCCATAGGGGTTAGGATCATCGATGTGCAGTTGAGAAAGGTTGGATTGAATCTGTCTTCGCCTATTATCATACTCATGATTAACTTCTTGTATCCTAGGACCCCCTGTAGATACAGCTATCATCAAATTTCGTTGAGCCTCAATCTCTTTAATTAATTGTTTCATAGCAGGTTCTGGTGCCGTAGGTGCTTCTTGGTTGACAACAAATTTCAGGTCACAAATTTCAATGTCATTTTCTCTTGGAGGATAGATTTCCAAGAAAGCTTTAATAATTAACTGTTGATCATTTGAGAGAAGAGCTCGCAGACGTTCACAATTTTGGATGGAAGAAAAAATTTCAACTGTGGTTAGCCGGGAAAATTTAGCCATCTTCCCATAAGAGTCTGAAATTTCGAAGTTGATCTCTGAATTATCAAGTATCCTTACTAGGTCCTCCCTTCCCCAGTATCTTAGAATGTCTAGAACTTTGCCGATAGATGGCATTTTCAATCTCTCTGGAATTTTTATCAGTATATTACTCCGACTATTTTCTTGGAAGGCTTTATTCCACCCGCACGGCTTCTTTCGGGTTGAGTTTGGCGGCGAGACGGGCAGGATACAGCCCGGCGGATGTGGAAACTACCCAAAAGAGGAGGGTGGTGAGAAGGATAAACAGATAAGGGAAATGCACCTGAATGGTCCAGCCGAAGGACTGCTTGTTGATGACAAAGATCAGGATGTAGGAAACGATCACCCCTGCGATCAAACCCATGCCCGACCCGATCAAACCTAATATCCCCGCCTCGATCAACACCACGCGCTTGACCTGATCTTTAAACGCGCCCAGAAAGCGCAAAATTCCAACCTCGCGCTTGCGCTCCAGAATGAGAGATATCAGGGTGTTGAAAAGACCCAATACCGCAACGCCAATGGCGATGATTTCCAGGGCGTAGGTGATGGCGAAGGTTCGGTCGAACACGTCAAGAACGTCTTTTTTCAGTTCCGCATTCGAGCGGATGACGAGTTGATAATCTTTGCCGATGGTGTTCAACACGTTTTTACGAACGTTTGTGAGCTGGTTTTTATCCGCAAGATAAATGATAAAGCTGTTGATGGCCGGGTCCTGGTAATATTTCAGAAACGTCGTCCGATCGAGGATGATGTAGCCGCGTTCGCGGGAGTAATCGAAATACACAGCGATAATCTCAACATCCAGCGGGCCGCCCGGTGTTGTCAGGTGTAAACGGTCTCCTGTCTTCACCTTGTGCTTGAGAGAAAACGCTTCGGAGACGATGGCCCGGTTGTGTCCGACCATCCAGCGGTCCAGTTCCTGCGCTGGGGGGCCGGTTTTGATCACCAGGTTTCCAAATTGCGAAAGCACCGAGAAATCCCCTGTCGCTAAAACCACGGGCTTGTCGTTGTATGAAATATCGATGGCCCGGAATTGGTCGATCGCGGCGACTCCCGCAATCTGTTTCAGTTGCTTCACGCGATCCGAGGGCAGGGTGTACTGGTAATCGATGTCACGGCCCCCGGCGATGCGGACAAACAGATCCGCCCGTAACGTCTGGCCGATCCAGACGATTACCGTTGTTCTGAAACTGTGAACCATGATCGACATGCTGATGACCATCATGAAGGCAATGGCCAGAGACGAAACCGCCAGCGAGTTGCGTCCGACATTTTGCGAGAGGTTCATGCTGGCGAGCAGACCTTCGCCGCCAAATAACTTTTTGCACGATCCATGCAGGAGGCGACGGGCCAGAAGAAGCGCCGAGGGCGACAGCAGGGACAACCCCAGAATGAGCAGGAAGACCGACAGAAACCCGAAATAGGGGAAATTATTGATGGCCGGCAATTGCGTACACCCGGCGGACAGAAGTATCGTCAGGAGCGCAGACAGATTCAGCTTGCGGTTGCCGCGAAACAGTTTGAGATCGTAACTGCCACGGCGCATCACCAGGGTGGGCGATGTTTTGGCCGCATCGTAAGCCGGAATGAGAGCCGAAACCAGAGAGAGCCCGATGCCTAAAACGACATAAGGCCACATTTTTTGCCAGTGGAAATCCACTTCTGTCACGTAGCTGGGCGCATACAGGTTGTTGATCGTGAGCGTGACCGCGTCCAGTGAAAACTGGGCGAAATAATACCCGAGCCCGATTCCCAGAAACGATCCCGCCGTACCGATGATCCCGGCTTCCAGAAAAAAGATGACGGCTATAAGCGTAGGTGTCGCTCCCAAGGCCCGAAGCGTGCCGATTTCCATGCGGCGGCGGACGACGGACAGGGCGATCATGTTGTAGATCAGATAAAGCGCGACGAGCAGGGCGACGAAGCTCAATGCCGTCAGGTTGTACTGGAACGCCCTGAGCATTTTTTCCACCTGTTTGTTTTTTCTGTCCGGGCGGTCGATGTTGAGAAAATCCGGCAGTACTGTGGCGATCTTTGCTTGCATGCGGTCAAAATCGGTGTCTTTAAGGAACTCCACGTCGATACGGTCGAGCTTGCCCAATTTGTT
The DNA here is from genome assembly GCA_027619975.1 of Nitrospinota bacterium. Taxonomy (NCBI): domain Bacteria; kingdom Pseudomonadati; phylum Nitrospinota; species Nitrospinota bacterium. The sequence goes on along the minus strand of JAQCGX010000025.1, from coordinate 47,570 downwards.
CAAAGCCAACTGAGCGGCGGCGATATCCATCATGGCGAAATTGCCGTTTAACGCTTTTGCGATGCCTTTATTTTCCAACACGGCTGTAACTTTCAAGTCTCGAGGTTGGCCGTTGACCAGGAACCGAATACTGTCGCCCGGCTGAAACCGGGTTACGGGGATGAATTTTTCCGGCAGGACGATGCCTTTGGGGTCCAGGATGATGGGGAGCAGGCCTTTCAAGTCCGGCTCTACCGTCTTGAGGGAAAAATCGCGAATGCCGCTGTCCTGCAATAGATCGGTTCCGAGGATCTCTACAACTTCGCCCGTGCTGGATTCCACGCCGTAACCTTCTATCACCGGGTAGACTTTGATCCATTCTCTTAGAGTGAGGAGTTTTTTGAAATGATTTTCGTCAAAACTCATGCCCTCGGCATGGATCACTGCGTTGGATTTTCCAAGAACGAGATCGACGCTTTCCTGAAACGAAAGCATGGTTTGCGCATTGGTGAGACGGATGCTTAAGAATACCGCGACGCCAATGGCCACGCCCAGAATAGTGACGCCGGTGCGAAACGGATCGCGCAGGAGAGGGCGCAGGATGAGGGCGGTGAACAGATCCTTGAAATAAAAAAGAAAGTTCATTCTTTTTGGGTCAATTCCCCATCGCGGATTTCAAAATGACAATTTCCGTAGGAAGCGATTTGCGGGTTGTGTGTGACCACTACAAGTGTGGTTTGAAATTCGACCGATACCTTTTTCATCAACTCCAGAATTTTGGTCCCGTTTTCCGAGTCGAGGTTGCCGGTGGGTTCGTCTGCCAGGATGATAGCCGGTTGATGCACCAGCGCCCTGGCGATGGCGACTCTCTGCATTTCTCCGCCGGACAATTCCGCCGGGAAGGATTGCGCCCGGTTCTGAAGCCCCACATATTCCAGCAACGTGTGAATCCTCTTGTCATCAGTTTTTGAGGAATGGCTTAACAGCAGGGGAAGCTCCACATTTTCCCAAAGGGTCAAAGTGGGCATGAGATTGAAAAACTGAAACACGAATCCGATTTCCTGGCGGCGTAACTGCGTCAATTCCCGGTCGCTCATTTTCGAGATCAAACGGTTGTTGAGGAATATTTCGCCTTCGTCTGGCGCGTCCAGCCCGCCGATGCAGTTGAGCAGGGTGGTCTTGCCGCCGCCGCTGGGTCCCATGACGGTGACAAAGTCTCCCGAGTGCAATTCCATATCGACGCTCTTGAGCGCGGTGACGCGAGTGCCGCCCGCCATATAATATTTGCTGACCTTATTAAATTTTATTACCGGATTGTCCGTCATCGGGTATGGGTATCGGGCTGAAAGAATAAAGAAAGAAGCATAATATCATTAAATCAAATTCACAAATCCGGGCGCTCATGCAACGGAAGGTGACAAGTTTGTGACTTTCCATTGACTCAGCCGCAATATCGGCTCAGTAAAATCTTTATTCTACCTAACGATGCTCTGGATATAAAAGTGAAACTAAAAGAAACGCAAAGACAATTAGCCGAAACCTTGTGGCTAGAGATTGAAAAAGCAATTTTGCAATCCCCCGGCGTGCGCCAATCTTTTAAAAAACTCCAGGCCTCTGATCCTAAAGGCGATCCTGCCAAATACAATCTGTCGCTGGATATTAAAAAACTCGGCGAGTTGATTCAAAACGATGAAAAAAGCCGATATGATTTTTCTGTGGAGACTTAATTTTTCAAATAACTTCATAAAATAAGCACTCCGCCCTTCCCGGGAATATTTACCCTCCTGCAAGCCAATGCCGCGCCCCTTCTAAAAATTTGAATTAATTTCCCGCTTCAGGTTCTCCCCATTGAACCCAATGCCGCTTTATGCTATTTAATGGTTTTTCCTATCTATTAAAAAGGCAGCGTATGGCGATCTCCCGAAAAATCATTGGATTCATGGAAAATTCTTCCTGGATTCGCAAAATGTTCGAAGAAGGCATTCGCCTCAAGCAGGAATTTGGAGCAGACAACGTCTTTGACCTGTCGCTCGGCAATCCTGTGGTTGAACCCCCTGAGGCATTGAAACAGGCTTTGGTCGCGGCGGCAAAGGATCCGACCCCCGGATTGCACCGTTACATGCCCAATGCCGGGCTTCCCGATGTTCGGGAAACTCTCGCACGGTCGCTGGCACCGGAGTGCAAGGTGGATCTTTCTCCCGATGATTTGGTCCTGGTCTGTGGGGCGGCGGGAGGATTGAACATCACTCTCAAGACCCTGCTGGACCCCGGTGATGAAGTCATCATCTTTTCGCCTTATTTCGTGGAATACTTGTTTTATGCCGACAATCATGGCGGCAAGGCGGTTCCGGTTGCTACGAACGAGGATTTCACCCTGAATCTGGAGGCGCTGGAAAAAGCGTTTACCGAGCGTACCCGGGCGGTCATGATCAACTCCCCTAATAACCCGACCGGCGTGGTCTATTCCCGGCAGTCGCTCACAGCCTTGGCGGCTTGTCTTGAAAGGCAATCGCGAAAGATGGGACGCGCGGTGTATCTGATTTCCGACGATCCCTACAAGAAAATCGCCTTCGACGGCGTAGAGACGCCCAATATCTGCGAATTTTACGATAACAGTATTTATATCACTTCGCATTCCAAGGATCTGGCGGTGCCGGGGGAGCGCATCGGCATGGTCGTCGTCCATCCGCGTGCGGAAAGCGCTAAAGAGCTGATGGCCGGGTTGATCTTCTGCAACCGGGTGCTGGGATTTGTCAACGCCCCGGCCTTGATCCAGCGGGCGGTGAAAAACGCCCAGGGAGCGATGGTGGATGTTAAGGAATACCAGCGCAAACGCGATTTTCTATACGGAGAACTGACCCGCATCGGCTATTCGGTAGTGAAACCTCAAGGCGCGTTTTATTTTTTCCCAAAATCACCGTTGGCCGATGAAGTCGAATTTGTGCGGATTCTGGCATCCAAACGGGTGCTTGTGGTTCCGGGCAGGGGATTCGGCCTGCCGGGTTATTTCCGTCTGTCCTACTGCCTGCCGGATTCGGTGCTCGAAGGCTCGATTCCAGGCTTTGAAGAAGCGTTTCGGGAGACGGCGGGGAAGGGATGAGCGGCATTAAATTTGTCCGCCGTGAACCTTTTTTGATAAAATGATATCTTAAATATAAGGCATAAAAATTAAATCCCCCCATCCCTCTTCGTAGAAGGGGGAGTAAGGTTCCCCCCTTTATAAAGGGGGCTGGGGGGATTTGAATGTCCCTTTTTCGTCAAAAAAGATAGACAGAAAACCGGGACCTATTAAATTACTGAAGGGTGCGATATGGCTTTATCTCAAGATCAGATCAACCGTTATAGCAGACACCTGCTGTTGCCGGAAGTGGGTGTCGAGGGGCAGGAGAAAATTTGTAATGCCAAGGTGCTGTGCATTGGAACCGGAGGGCTGGGAGCGCCTCTGGGCTTGTACCTGGCCGCCGCAGGCGTGGGCAAACTGGGGATGGTGGATTTTGATGTTGTGGATTTCAGCAATCTTCAGCGCCAGGTCATCCACGGCGAATCGACCCTTGGAAAACTGAAGGTGGATTCAGCCAAGGCGCGGATCAGCGACCTGAATTCCAGCATCGACGTGGTCACCTACAACACCCGGTTGACCTCTGAAAATGCTCTGGATATTTTTAAAGACTACGACATCATCGTCGATGGGACGGATAATTTCCCCACCCGATATCTCGCCAATGATGCGGCTGTTCTTTTGGGCAAACCCTATATTTACGGCTGTATTTTGCGTTTTGAGGGCCAGGCTTCCGTTTTCTATTCAAAAGAGGGTCCCTGCTACCGCTGTCTGTATCCCGAGCCACCGCCACCGGGTCTGGTGCCCAGTTGTGCGGAAGGCGGCGTACTGGGTATATTGCCCGGCATTATTGGTTTGATCCAGGCCAACGAAGTGATCAAACTGATTTTGGGAAAAGGCGAAACCCTGGTGGGGCGATTGCTTTTGTTTGACGCTCTGGCAATGAAATTCAAGGAATTGAAGCTTCGTAAAGACAAGAATTGCCCGATCTGTGGAGACAATCCAACCATCAAGGAACTCATCGATTATGAGCAGTTTTGCGGCATCGTCCCGCAGGAAGAATCTTCCGCTGTTGACCCCCTGGAGATTGACGTTTTGGAAGTCAAGAAAATGCTGGATAGCGGAAAAAACTTCAAGCTGATCGATGTTCGCGAACCTTCGGAATATCAGATTTGCAAAATCAACGGCACGACCTTGATCCCTCTGGGCGAATTTGAAGCGATGGATCCGGCCAGGCTCAACGGTCTGCGCCAACAGGATGAAATTGTTCTCCATTGCAAAGCCGGGGTCCGCAGTTTGAAAGCGGCAAACGCGCTGATTAAAATGGGCTACTCCAACGTCAAAAGCATGCGCGGCGGGATCACGGAATGGTCCGATAAAATCGATGCATCGGTTCCCAAGTATTGACAGCCATCCTTTAAAATGTACCCTAAAAAGTCATAAGAAATCTTCTCTTCATATGCAAGGGCTGGGAAAATTGAACGGACTTGACAATATACATTGGCAAGTTTATGTTAAAAACAGGTAGTAAAGTTTTATTGAGTAAGAAGGGAACATAAACAAAGGGGGTTTTGTGAGCGAAGCACATGATTCGGAAGGTTCTGAGCGTGATTTTGAAAGATTATCCAGAGCGATCACCGATGCGGTGATGAATTCTGAGAAGGTCAAAAATATCGTTGCCCAGATCCAAAAAAAGGAAAAAATCTGCCCTCAAAGTTTTATGGTGCTTGTATTGAAAATGCAGGTTTTGACGGAATCCCTTGAAATGGAGGTTGAGGAAGACTTTCTGGATACGCTCCCTGCAAAAAAGGCCAGCAAGAGAAAATCCAGTGAGCGGCCTCAATATATCGATGGTGATCGACTTTCTAAAAAAGAGATTGAGTTTCAGGAATTTAATAATAAGCAGTTTGACAGCCAAGCCTGGCTCAAAAAAAACGGGCTTATTCTCTAAGGGTTTTTTTCTCTCCCTGGCCGCCACTGCCTTACCCCTCCTGCTTTGGACCTGGCCCGAAGCCGTCGCCAGCGAAGACTTTAGCGAACAGCGAAAACGGATGGTTGAAATCGACATCCGGGGACAAGGGATCACAGATCCTGCCGTTCTAGACGCGATGTTGAGCGTTCCACGCCACGAATTTACGGACTTCAGTTACCGCGATCTTTCTTATAGTGACCGCGCCCTTCCTATCACGGAAAATCAGACCATTTCCCAGCCCTATATTGTTGCTCTGATGACCCAGAGCGCGCGCCTGAAACCGGGGGACCGGGTGCTGGAAGTTGGCACCGGTTCGGCTTATCAGGCGGCGGTGCTGGCGGAAATCGCCGCAGAAGTTTATACCATCGAGATTGTTGAAACTCTGGCAAAGTCAGCGGCCAAACGACTGACCCGGCTTGGCTACCGGAATGTAAATGTCCGGCATGGGGACGGTTATCAGGGTTGGCAGGAGGCCGGTCCTTTCGATGCCATACTCATCACTGCGGCGGCGCCGGAAATTCCTGAGCCGCTGGCGGACCAGTTGAAACTCGGAGGGCGCATGGTGATGCCGCTGGGAGATCACCGTTTGTCTCAGGATCTGGTGGTTTTGACCAAAAAGAAAGATGGACTGCACAAGGAGTTTATTACGGGGGTCGTATTTGTTCCCATGACCGGGGAGATCAGGCAATGACCGGCCTGGAGCGGAAGAGAGAGAAGGGGGGCGAAATGATGCATCGAGCTCCTGCGGTTGCCGGACAATTCTATCCGGCGGATTGTGATGGGTTGACTGAGGAAATTAACAAACATACCGTTGAAGGTTCCGAAAAAAGCCGCGTGATCGGTATTGTGTCTCCGCATGCCGGGTTCATGTATTCGGGCGATGCGGCGGGTGCGGTCTATTCCCGTATTGAAATTCCTGAGACAGTCGTCCTGATCGGTCCGAATCATACGGGAGAGGGCGCGACGATTGCGGTGATGACCGGGGGGACTTGGTCCATGCCTTTTGGCGATCTGGGCATCGACACCGAATTAGCGGCAGCGATTTGCGCAGCGTCTCCAAAAGTTCATACCGATTCCAGCGCCCATCGATACGAACATTCCCTGGAAACGCAACTGCCTTTTCTGTAATATTTTCGCAAGGAATTTAAAATCGTTCCTATCTGTCTGAAGCGTATTTCCTTCAAGGACTGTGAAGAGGTGAGCCGCGCCATTTTGGCGGGCATCAAGAAAGTGGACCGTCCCGTGCTGATTATTGCCAGCTCCGACATGACCCATTACGAGTCGCAGGCGAGCGCGTTACAAAAAGACAAACAAGCCATTGACCGGATTGTGGATCGGGATGCGGAGGGCTTATATAAAACCGTCGAAAAAAATCATATCAGCATGTGCGGGGTGAATCCCGTCACCGTGATGTTGCTGTGCGCCAATGCAATGGGAGCGAGCCATTCTGAGCTTATCAAGTACATGACGTCAGGCGATGTCACCGGAGATTTCGATCAGGTGGTGGGTTATGCGGGGATGATCGTTAGCTGAAGAAATGCAGGTTTCACTTCTTTTCTTGCGGATATTCCAGCAATTCAATTTCGTATTTATCGGGGTCTTCGGTAAAAATAAAACAGGTGCCATTGGAAGTTTTCACCGGGCCTTCGGTGATGGGAACACCGGCTTTTTTCAAACGGTTGATGCAACTCTCCATATCATCCACCTGAAAGGCCAGGTGCATCAGGTCTTCTGGAACGTCGATCTTGCCGCTTGCCGGGAAAACGCAAAGCTCGATTTCACTGTCGGTCCCGGGCGCCTGCAAAAAGGCCAGTTCGGAACCTCTGGGGGATGTTTTCCGTTCGATGAGTTTCAGCCCCAGGATTTTGGAGTAAAATCGAATGGATTGATCCATGTCCGATACCCTGAGGCGAGTGTGTAAATATTTTTTGATCACAGTTCCGGTCTGAATTGAACCACAGGCTCGTATTTTTTCAATTGTTCCTGAACCATCGCAATGATTTCATTGAGCCGGTCTTTTGTTTCAGCCTCAAATCTCAGGACCAGAACCGGCTGGGTATTGGAGGCGCGTATCAAGCCCCATCCGTCATCGAGGTTGATGCGGACCCCGTCGATGTCCACCACATCGTACTTTCCTCGAAAATACTCGGTGAGTTCCGCCACGATTTTAAATTTTTGATCATCGGGACAATCGATGCGGATTTCCGGTGTGTACGCAGTGACCGGAACGTCGGCGAGCATTTCGGACAATTTTTTGTCTGAGGACGCGATGATTTCGAGCAGACGGCAGGCGGCGAAAATAGCGTCGTCATAGCCGTAGTAATTATCTGAAAAGCAGATGTGACCGCTCATCTCACCGGCGAGCAGGGCGCCTGTTTCGCGCATTTTCTTTTTGATCAGGGAATGTCCGGCAGGGGCCATCACTGCCGTGCCGCCGTGCTTCTGAATGTCCTGGAACAGGTTTTGCGAGCATTTCACTTCACCGACGATGGTGGCGCCGGGATGTTTTTGCAAAAGATCGCGCGCCAGAAGAATCAATATCTGGTCTCCCCAGATGATATTGCCTTTCTCATCGACCAGGCCGATACGGTCGGCGTCTCCATCGAACCCGATGCCCAGTTCAGCTTTTTCCGATTTCACTTTAGCGATCAAATCGACCAGGTTCTCGGCCACGGTCGGGTCGGGATGGTGATTGGGAAAGTTCCCGTCCGGTTCGCAGTACAGTTCGACGATGTCCATTCCCAGCCGCTTCAGGAGTTCCGGTCCGGTGATGCCGAAACAGCCGTTGCCGCCGTCCACCACCACTTTGACCGGACGGGAAATTTTAATGATCTCGGAAACTTTTTCCATATACGTTTCCAGGACTTCCTCGTGTTGTTGTTTCCCTTGCCCGGTTTCAAAATCCGAACGTTCGATGAGATCCCGTAGATGCTGAATTTTTTCTCCGTAAAGACTGTGTAATCCCAGGCTGATTTTAAAGCCGTTAAAATTGGAAGGGTTGTGACTGCCGGTGATCATGACCCCGCCATCCGGTTTCAGGTGGTGGAGTGAAAAATAGGAAACCGGAGTCGGTACCATGCCGATGTCGATGACATCGCAACCGGTGGAAAGCAGTCCCCTTGTCAGGGCGTCTCTGAAATCGACCGAGCTTTGGCGCATATCGCGGCCAACGGTGAGGGTTTTGCCGCCGTTGCGTTTAATATAAGATCCGATCGCTTTACCGATCAGTTCTACGCTATCCGGAGTCAAGTCATCTCCGACCACACCGCGAATGTCATACTCTCGAAAAATATTTGGATTAATGGTATTTGGCATCGTCCACTGGATTTGAGGTTGTAAAATATTTTTATCAGATGCAAGGATAAGGCATCCATTTGAATATGGCAATCGGGGAATTTATGGCCAAGGGTTCGCAAACGGCAGGCTGTTGGCCGGAGCTGATTTTTCAAATGCTTTCACAATATTTTCCGGCAAAGGAAAAAATAATAAGGTCTTATAAGGAAAGGGAAATCGCTAGGGGCGACTTCTCTATTATGTTACGATTAGACGTTGTTTTTTGCCTAAGACAGGTGTTGATTTCCCCCAGATTCAGGTTTCCTGCATGAAAGTTTGTTTGATTGAGCCTTCCAAATTTGTATCCCTGACCAATTTTGTTTCGACGATCAGTATGCCTCCTCTTGGCTTGGCCTATATTGCCGCGTCCCTTAAGGAAGCGGGGCATGAAGTCAGTGTGGTGGATGGGCCGGGTTCCGCGCCGAGAAATTTTTTCCAATTCAACGATGTGCGCATCCGGGGATTGACGAATGAACAGATTGTGGAAAGAATTCCCCGCGACGTTCAAGTCATTGGTTTGGGGTGCATGTTCACATCCCACTGGGTGCTTGTCCGCGAATTGCTGAAGGACATTCGCCGCGTGTTTCCCGATGTCTTTCTGATTATGGGAGGGGAGCACGTGACCGGCTTTCCGGAGTTTTCCCTGGAAGGCGCTCCTCTCGATGCTGTGGTTATGGGAGAGGGCGAGGAAATCATCGTCGAATTGCTGGAACATGTGGAAAACGGCAAACCCCTGGACACAGTTGCTGGCGTGGCTTATCGCGCCGCAGATGATACGATTCGCGTGAATGAACGGCGACAAAGAATCCGCGATATCGACGCCATTCCCCGTCCGGCCTGGGAGTTGTTTGATATCCAGAAATATAACGAGGTCAATCAGCCGCACGGAGCGTCCCAGGGGAAATTCATGCCCATGCTGGCGACACGCGGATGCCCGTTCTCCTGCACCTTCTGCACCAGCCCTAAAATGTGGACCACGGAATGGACCCCCAGAAACTATAAGCTGGTGGTCGATGAAATGCAGGATTATTACAATCAATATGGCGTCACTGACTTTCAGTTCGAGGATCTGACCGCTATCGTCAAAAAGCAATGGATCAGCGATTTTTGCGATGAGATCATTGCCCGGAAAATGAACATCACCTTTCAACTGCCGTCGGGCACGCGAAGCGAAGGCATTGACTATGAAATCGCCTGTAAACTGAAAGCCGCAGGGTGTCATGAGTTTGCCTTTGCGCCGGAATCGGGAGACCCCAGGATTCTTCAGGCGATCAAGAAAAAGGTGCATCTGCCGACCATGTTCCAATCGGCTAAATCCGCCCTGCGCGCCGGAATCAATGTGGGCTGTTTTTTTATCATCGGCTTTCCGGAGGACGACTACAAAAGCGTATTGAGAACTTACGCCGCCATCGTCAAATGCGGGATGATCGGTTTGACCAACGTCAACCTGAACGCTTATTCTCCCCAGCCGAATACAGAGTCCTTCAATCAACTGCGGGAAGATGGCGTGATCACCGAGCTTTCCGATGACTACCTGATGAGTTTGTTCACGTTTCAGGATTTTGGCGCAAAAAAGACATCCTATAACAAACACTTCAGTGACTGGGAATTGTCTCTCATGGTGCTGTTTGGGGTGGGCTTGTTTTACTTCGTTTATTTTTTGCGCAAACCCACCCGCATCCTGCAATTGTTCACCGATCTCTTTTCCCAATCCTCCAGCAACAAAAGCACCAAGATGGCGAAATCCTTCCTCAAAGACGCCTTTACCCTGGTAAAAAATAAATTAATCCGGGTGTGACCCAGAGCCACCTTTCCCCAAGTTATCGTTGGTTCGGACTGTGATATACTCCGGCAAATTATTTTCGGTGCGATCAAATCTAATGGATGCCCTGCAAGGGTATTTGCTTGAATTTATAATATGACGATGGATACTATTTTACGAGAAATAGGCGCCCGGCGTGGCCGGGAGTTGGGAGCCAGCCTCAAAGATCAGGAGCAGTTTCGGGCTCACTATTGGAAAGAAAAAGATTATTTTCTTCCTCAGAGGCTGGAGTGGCGGGCACGCATGACCCGTCACCTGTTTCATCTGTTTCCGGATGAAAGCATTCTGGAAATAGGTTGTTCTGCGGGCCAATGGTCTCGGAAACTTTCTGCAGCCAATGGCGACACCAATAAAATCTGCGCCGCAACATTTGATAGCGCCAGTTATGAACAAATGTTGCGGGACCGGGTTCCGGAAAATATTGAACCGGTTTTACTGGACGCGTTTCCTGGTTCTCTGCAAGGTCGGCAATTTGACACCATTGTCGGCTGGAATCTGTTGACTGACGATAACTGCGGCCCGCTGTTGTTGGAGGTGAAAAAACTTCTCAAACCCGGTGGCAAGATTTTATTTTTCGATGCCAACCCCTGGAACCCGTATTATATTTCCCGGCGTTTTTTTTGCAGAGCGGTTTCATTTTTATTAAAAAGCAGGGAAGAGGGAAGTTCCCTTAACCGGATTGATCTGTTCACCATCCTGTCAGAGGTGGGTTATACCGGGATCAAAATCCTGCCCTATGATTTTGTGTATCCGCCGATACCTCGATTTCTTCTCTGGCCGGTGCAGAACTTGAGTTTAATATTGGAGAACTTTCCCTTTCTGAGAAACTGTGCGGGTTCACTTTATATCCTGGCGCAAAAACCACCTGTCGAGGGGGCGAAGAGAAAAACGTCCAATCTGGCGCGTCACCAAATGTTCAAGGGGAAAGTTTCCGTTGTGGTTCCCTGCCGCAATGAGGAGGACAACATCCCTTCGCTGGTTGAAAACCTGATCGCGTGTTACGGGGACTATCTGCATGAGGTGATTTTGGTGGATGACAACAGCCGCGATGAAACCGCCAGGGTGATTCTCGACTTGCAGGAAAAAGATTCGCGCATCCGGCTGATCCGCAGGGAAATGCCCAATGGGGTGGGCCGGGCGCTCCGAGATGGATTTGCCGCAGTCACAGGAGACTTCCTTTTAACGATGGATTGCGACTTTCAGCACATCATGCCGGAACTCACCGGGCTGTTCGATGCGGTTGACGCAGGCGCGGATGTGGCCATCGGCAGCCGGTTTTCGCGCAACAGCGTACTGCTGAACTATGCGTTCACAAAAATTCTCGCCAATAGGGGGTTTCACATTGTCGCCAATCTTCTGCTGGGCAAACACTTCCGCGACGCGACGAATAATCTCAAACTGATGAAACGAGAAGTGCTCGATCACATTCACCTGGAGTCCGACGATTTTGCCGCCAACGCGGAGACGGGACTGCAACCCATTTTGTTGGGGTATAATGTCCGGGAGGTGCCCATTTCCTGGATCAACCGGTCGGTGGATATGGGATTTTCCAGTTTCAATCTGTTCAAGACCGGCCCCAACTACATACGCGTTCTTTTCAGGTTGATAGGACGTAAATGGTCGGGCAAGGACATCGTGCTTTCTGCAAAATAAAACCCATTCAACAAAGAGAAATAACTTGGATACGGTAATTATTACAGGGTCGGCGGGGCTGATAGGGTCGGAGGCGGTCCGGTTTTTCGATCAAAAGGGCATGCAGGTCGTGGGCGTGGACAACGACATGCGCCGTGAATTTTTTGGAGAAGAAGCCTCCACCGCATGGAACCGCAAGGTTCTGGAAAATGAATGCGGGCATTATCGCCATCACTCTCTGGATATCCGTTCGGAGAAAGAGATGGGTGGGTTGTTTGCAGAATATGGCAAGGATGTCAAGCTCATCATCCATGCGGCGGCGCAGCCGTCTCACGATTGGGCGGCGAAGGACCCGATAAAAGATTTCACGGTGAACGCCAACGGCACGCTGGTGTTGCTGGAAATGACGCGGAAATATTGCCCCGAGGCGGTTTTTATTTATTTGTCCACCAACAAGGTTTATGGCGATACGCCTAATTCCCTGCCCCTGGTGGAATTGGAAACCCGCTGGGAGCTGGACGACTCGCATCCTTTTTACGAGCACGGGATTGACGAGTCGATGAGTATCGATCAAACCACCCACAGTCTGTTCGGGGCTTCAAAAGCCGCGGCGGATCTTCTGGTGCAGGAGTATGGCCGCTATTTCGGCATCCGAACCGCCTGTTTCCGGGGCGGCTGTCTGACGGGGTCGGGGCATTCCGGTGCGGAGCTGCACGGGTTTTTGTCTTATCTGATGCTATGCACGATACAGAAAAAGCCATATACGGTGTTTGGTTATCAGGGCAAACAGGTGCGCGATAATATCCACAGTTACGACCTGGTGAATGCGCTTTATCATTTTTATTGCAAGCCTGAGCAGGCGAAAGTTTATAATATGGGCGGTGGGCGGTTCAGCCATTGCTCCGTTCTGGAAGCGATCTCGCTTTGTGAGGAGATCACCGGAAATAAACTTCTCTGGACTTATGCGGAACAAAACCGAACGGGGGATCACATCTGGTGGGTGAGCGATGTCAGCCGTTTTCGCAAAGATTATCCCGAATGGGATTACACCTACGACATGAACCGCATCCTGCTGGATATCCACCAGGGGTTGTGCGCGCGTTTTTGAGGGCTCATTCCCCAGTTGTTAAAGGGCTGGCGGGTGCGTTCATTGCGCGTCGGACCAAGGTGCTGGTAATTTCTTTTTCCTCGCCGTTTCTCACAATCGTCAGATGGATCTTCTTTCCCGGCGCCAGTCCCAGCAGTTTTCTGCGGAATATGAGGAAACTTTCCATCGCTTGGCCGTTAAGTTTTACAATGACGTCATTGGCTTGCAGTCCGGATTTTTGCGCCGGACTGTCTTTTTCGACCTCCTCCACCCACATGGCGCTTCCCCCGCTGTAGTTCAACTCCACGGCTTGCTCCAGGCTGAGCGGGGAAGCCTTGGCCCCAAACCAGCCGCGTTCGGTTTGACCCAAAACCAGCAAGGGCATGACTTCTTTCACGGTGTTCACGGGAACGGCAAAGCCGATCAATTGGGCCTCTGAAACGATGGCGGTGTTGATGCCGACCACTTCGCCGTGAAGATTGATGAGAGGGCCGCCACTGCTTCCGGGATTGATTGCAGAGTCGGTCTGAATGAAAAACGCATATTTGTCATCGGGTTGTGAAGAAACTCTTTCTTTGGCGCTGATAAGGCAGGAAGTCACGGTGTGCCGCAGTCCCATGGGATTGCCGACTGCCAGAGCCATTTCGCCCATTCGCAAGCGGTCTGAGTCGCCGAGCGGCAGAGCTGTCAACGGCTGGTCTGCTTCAATTTTCAGGAGGGCGGTGTCTGTGAGACGGTCCATGCCGATGATTTTTGCAGGATAGCCTTTCGTCCCTTCGGATAACAACACCTGAATGTCCAGGGCGTTCTGCACGACGTGGGCGTTGGTGAGGATGTAACCCTGCTCGTTGATGATAAATCCAGACCCCAGACTCAACCCCTGGGTGTTGAAAGAAATGGGAACCTGGAACGGAATGATTTCGAATATTGTGGAAACCAGCGGGATTCTGAAAGGTAGAATATCATTCGGAGATATTCCGAAGTTGGCGTTTCGCTCTTCGATTCGCAGGGTATAAATATTAACCACCCCGTTTTTGACTTTGTCGGTCAGGTCCGCGAACGTGTTGTTGGTGATAGGGATCGATTCCATTTTCTTCTGATCTTCCCGTTCCACCCAGAAATTATCCAGATTGAGATCTTTGAAAGACACTTCCTGGAAGCGCTTGTCGAAGATAGGCGAATCGGCGCTGATAAGCGACTCGGTGGATTCCTTGGGCTTGGGTGAGACAGAACACCCGTTGAGGACCAGTGCAAAAAAAACTGACAGGCAGGAAGCGATAAAAATTATGCCCCTATGGGCAGTAGTAGGATTGCTGTGGTTTTTCATATTTTATTCCGGGTAGGGTTGGAAATGATTTCGTGCATAGGAAGAGTCTGCATGATCTTCAGTAGGGATCCAGGTTGATGCCTCCGTCGACGGTAAAATTGGAGCCGGTGATCCAGCTTGAGCGGTCGGATGCCAGGAACAAGATAATCCCGGTGACATCTTCCGGCATGCCCATGCGTTTTAGAAGGACGCTCTGGGCGGTTTGGGTTTTGATGTCGTCGATCACCTCGTGCAAATTTTTCCCTGATTTTTTACTGGCAAGCTGGGCTTCTTTTTCCCAGGAGCGGGTCCATACGGGGCCCGGAGATACGGAGTTGACCAGAATTTTTTCCGGCGCCAACGTTTGCGCCAGGGACACGGTAAAGTTTGAAAGCGCGGCCTTGATGGCGCTGTAATGCGGAAATATTTCTCCAGGTAGGGAGCCGGCGATGGAAGAAATGTTGATGATCCTTGGGGCGCCGGAATGCTTGAGGGTGGGAATGAAAAGCCGGGAAAGCCGGACCGCAGGCATCAAGTTAATGTTAAAAGAATCCTGCCAGTCAGCATCAGATACGTCAAAAAAACCACCCATTTTGATGATCGACCCGGCGTTGTTGATCAGAACATCCAACCCGCCAAATTCTTCCATCACTTGGTCATGAAAGGTCTGAATGTCCTCGGGACGGGTCAAATCGGCGGCATGGAAAAAATGGCCCGTTCCCTCTATTTCCCTGGAAAGGCTGGTCAGTCGGTCCTCACTCCGGGCGCAACCGGCCACACGAGCGCCCATTTCGGCGAAATCAAGGGCCAGGGTGCGGCCAATGCCGTCTCCCGCTCCGGTGATGAGAACTTTCCTGCCTTTAAGACTTAAATCCATGATAAAATCCCGTTTTCTTTCCTGATAATAGCCATCATAAACTCCAGACTGTGGACTCCCTCATTCTATCTAAAATCACTTCCTCTCCCGCTTTGCCCTGGGTCTTCGCGGCGATCGGGTTTCACATCCTCAATATTTTTCTTGGCGCTTACATGGCTTTTCTTAAGCGCACAAAGCCGCTGATAAAAGCTCACCTCTTGGGGTATCTCGCGGTCCTGATCTGTTTTATGGGTTTTCTGATCTGTCAGCGTATTAATTACAGGCTGACTATTTGGGAAATCCTGATCTTTCTTTACTTTATCACAGTCATTCCGCTCAGCAAACGATGGGATGTCCTACTGCATGCTTTTTTATCCATAGTTGGTTTGACCCTGCTTCCGGTGCTGGTGCTGTTGCAACTCTAAAATTAGCACGCTTCGACGGGATGCGGTTGCCAGGTTATTTCAAGTTGCGTGACGATAAGGCTGATGAGGGGAGGAAGAATAAAGGAAAAAATTACCACAGAGATGAGTTTAGAAAAAAACCGATGGCAGGTTTCAGGAAGTTTCCATTCCTTAGGGCGGGTCGAGCTAGAGGTCTTTGATGGCGGCTTTGATGGTGATGTCGCCGTAAACTTTGGCTCGGCAACCCAGCTTCTGGTTGGGGCCGACTTTATGAAGTCTTTCCATGAACGTTTGCGGGTCGACATTTTCCATGGGCTCCACTTCGATCAGACAGGTGCCGCACACCCCCATTCCCCGGCAATTCAGCATTTTCGCCATTCCCTTGTAGATTTCAACATCCTTATACGCGGCGGCTTTACGCAAATTAGCTCCATAACCTGCTTTGAAGGTTTTGGTCTCATCGGTCTCGGTGTTGATTACGGTGATCTTGGGCATGACAAATCAGTCCTGTGTCAATCTATGGTTAAAATTCCAGCGAATATTGAGCCGCTCATTTTCCATCAGAACGAGGAAAAGTCAATCCTTAAATGGAGTAATTGTGGCCGGTCAGGATTTTCTGGTCTTTCAGATAATGGTAAATTTTATTGGCCGCTTCAACCTCGTTTTCGGCTTCCTGCAAAGACAGAGTCACATCGACCGTGCCTGCTGTGACCGGCGCATCAGTAACCGAGATATCAATCACCGGGTGCGGTTCCGACAGCAGGCGAATGTCTGAGTCCTGGTCCTGATTGAATGCGTTGGAGGTGGAAATGACCACGTGACCGGCGTCGAGGAATAATTTCGTGACTTCTCCGAACCGTCGCACGGTTTCTCCGTCCAAGTAGTCCTGATCACCTGCTGTGATATCGGCGGAAACTCCCAGCCTCACATTGCGACGGTCCAGAAGATAGCTCTGGAAATTCAATTTGAACAGTTTTTCTTCGAGATGCCGGGCCAGTTTGGCCTTGCCAACGCCGCTGTCGCCGGAAATGAGAATGAGCGCCGCCCGGTGACCATTGCGGTAAGCCCGTTCCTCGGCCTTGATACCGCTCTGCACCCAGTTGAAATTCCGGAAGCGGACTTCATCGCGTAATTTATCTTCTTTATTTGACGGAGTGTAGGTGGTGATGATGCCGCCTCCGCACACGTCATATTCATCCACCATCACAAAGCGTCCGGTAGTCGCGCTGGTTCCAAAAAGGTCGAATGCCACCGGTCTCTTGGTTTTTAAGGTCAATTCGGCTACATCATTCTTGGCAAGAAAATCCTGATCGGCCAGAGTTTCCAGGGTGGAAGCGTCGATCACTTTTTTGAATTCCACCACTTCGCAGGCCACTTCCTGGGTGGTGAGTTTCAAGGTATAGGTGCGGCCCTTTTCCAAATGCCGTTTTCCCATCCAGAACAGATTGACGTCAAAGGTTGAAGAAACGATGGGCAATTCATCCACCAGGGTGGCGACATCTCCGCGTTCGACAAAAATCTGTTCTTCAAGGGTGAATCCGATGGACTGGGATGCGGAGGCTTCTGTCGGTTGCTTGGGCACACTCCAGGCTTCAATTGATTTGACCACGCTCTTTTTGTTGGAAGGTGAAAACGTGAGGTGGTCTCCAACCTTGAGCCGCCCGGATTCGACCCGCCCGGCGATGATCCGGCGTTCGTCGAATTTGTAGACATCCTGAACCGGAAAGCGGAACGGTAGATGATCGGGATGAACTTTTTCCTCGAACCGATCCAGCATTTCCAGAACCGTGGGACCTTTATACCAGGGCATTTCATCTTCACGTTTGGCGATGTTAGTCCCCAGTTTTGCGGAAACCGGAATAAAGTCAGCGGCTTGAACTCCAATGGATGCCAGAAAAGCGGTGTATTCGGATTTAATCTTGAAAAAAACTTCCGGGTCGTAGTTCACCAGATCCATTTTGTTGACCACCACCGCTACCTGATCCAGCCCCAAGAGCTTTAAGATATAGCCATGTCGGCGGGATTGTTCCTGCACGCCTTCGTAAGCGTCTATCAGGAGGAGCGCCGATTCGGCATTGGCGGCTCCGGTCACCATGTTTTTCAAAAATTCCTTATGGCCGGGAGCGTCGATGATGACGTAGTGTCGTTTTTTAGTTTTAAAAAATATTTGCGAGGTATCGATGGTGATGCCCTGGTCCTGTTCCTCTTCCAACGCATCGAGAAGGAACGCGAACTCGAAGACTTTTCCCTGCCGCTCGCAGATGTTCTTGATGAAGTCTATTTTACCTTCCGGCAGACTGCCCGTGTCGGAAAGCAGTCGTCCCACCAAAGTGGACTTTCCGTGATCCACATGCCCCACGATCACCAGCTTCATTTGCCGGCTGGAGAGAGTTGGGACGTTTCCGTTATCGTTCATTTACATGTATCCTTTGGCGCGAAGTTTCTGCATGGCATAGGTGTCTTCCTGATCCTGGGCTCTGCCAGAACGTTCCGCAGTGGTGGTGTTATTTTTTAACTCGTCCACGATCTCTTCAACCGTCTTTGCATTCGACTCTATGGAGCCGGTGCAGGGGGCGCAACCGAGGGATCGGTAGCGCCTGCCTTCTTTGTTGGCAAAATAGAGGTCGATGATGGGGATTTTCTCCCGTTGGATGTACTCCCAGACGTTGAGTTCCGTCCAATGCAATATAGGGTGGATGCGGATGTGGGTTCCCTCTTTAAACGTCGTTTTGAACTGGTCCCAGAGCTCAGGCGGCTGATCTTTGAAATCCCACTCAAAATTTTTATCCCGCGGCGAAAAATAGCGCTCCTTGGCGCGGGTTCCTTCTTCATCCCGGCGGATCCCCAGAATCAGACCGGTGTATCCCTTGGCCTCCATAACCTGCTGCAAACCCTGGGTTTTTAAGGCTTCACAGCAAACCATGCGGCCCATAGTATGGTTCATCCCCTCAGCGAGAGCCTTTTTGTTCTGGCCGACAACCAGGTTCAGCCCCCATTCCTTTGCCATTTTGTCGCGGTATTCGATCATGGCCGGGATTTTAAAACTGGTGTCGATGTGCACGAAAGGCATGGGACAGTAGCCAAAAAAGGCTTTACGCGCCAGCCAGGCCATGACCGTGGAGTCCTTACCGATGGACCACAACATGGCCAGGTTTTTGAAGTTCTTGTACGCCTCGCGGAGGATGAATATGCTTTGACTTTCCAGATCGTCCAAATGATCCATGATATTTCGGTTATCCTGATAAAAGATTAAAAACCAATGGGGTTACTGACACTTTATCGTGTTGAGGCGCTGGAATCAAGCCCTAAGGTCCTTTTTAGAACCCAGGGAGACGGCTCGCAACGGATTTTTCTGTTCAGGAGTCCCGGGGCAGAAAAACGGGCTTGAATAGCTGGCTTGAAACTACCCTCCAGGGAGGCTTCGGTGTCGATTTTTAAACAGATTTTGAAAAATATCTGTTGATGACATCGGGGAATTGACACTTCAGACAATTATTTTCATTCTGCGTGCAAAAGTCCTGATAGATCTGCATCAATCCCTGCGTTTGTTTGTCGTTGGCCAGCACCGCAATCATGTCCTTTTTGTCCCCAAAGATGTAATGCCGCATGAAGCGCAGTAACTTGTTGTCGCCGGACTTTGTCCCGGACTGAAAAATGACATTGAAGGCGGTTTCCAGTGAAACCGATTTGCTGGCGCGTGCATAAATCAGCCCGATGGGGATCACAATATTGATGGTTATTTCTTTGGACCGTGTGGAGCCAATTAGAAGCTGCCCCTTGGCCAATCGTTTGCCGCCGGGGGAATAGTGGTTGGCCCAGTAATCATCGGCCTCGACACAGAAAAAATCGTAAAAGCTTTTCGGAATGCTGATGTGATAGCCCTTGTTTTCGTCATGGGCAATACATGACTGGAGCGTCTCTATGTAATCGGCGAACATGCCGTTGGCCTCATGCCGGACGATCAAATGTGACAGCGCCGCGATTCTGCGGTACGGAAAATTCGCCGGTCGAATGCCACCGAATTTCCAGGAACTCTGGGTCAATCGGCTGGCCGGAACCTGGGAGCGGTGGGTTTCCCATAAGTGCTGTAATGTTTCAAAATATTGCCGGTCGTCCGGGAACAGTGACGCGGTGTCCAGAGACTTGAACTCGATGAGCCCTGCAACTCCGAATAATAGCGCCTGAACGTGAAGAATTTTTTCCGGCTGGTTGAGGTTTACGGGCAATAATGCATTCAGAGTGTTTAAAGAGAGCGTCCCGGCCAGTTTCTGAAAAGGCTCCTTGTTATTGGGATAACCCAGAGCTTCAGCGACGCCCTCGTAAAAGGTTTGCTCGTAGCCGTTGATAAGGGTCCGGTCGTGAAATCGTTCCATTTTGACCAGTATCCGGGCGTCGCCTGCGGCGTTCAAAAGATGCGTCAGTTTTTCCTTTGAGAGCAGAGACAGCGGCTGGTGGCACCGCCCGT
This sequence comes from Nitrospinota bacterium, assembly GCA_027619975.1. Classification (NCBI taxonomy): domain Bacteria; kingdom Pseudomonadati; phylum Nitrospinota; species Nitrospinota bacterium. Next base: position 27,656 of record JAQCGX010000025.1, on the reverse strand, counting down.
AGTTGTGTTGATACAGGACGGGATAGCTGTCAAAATCCAATTCATCGTTGAGGTCGAGAATTCCCTTGGTCAGGACACTTTTTAACTCCAGTTCGCGAACGGAAGTTTTTTCATCGGAAAAGGTTTCGTCCTGGCTCTTCCATAAAAAAACGTGGAGAATCACGTTGTCATATTCGGGGTTGCCGGTCAGGTCATTTGCCTGCCAGTCTGAGGAATAGACGTGGATTTGCACATCCCCTTCCAGAATTTTACCGTTCACCTTCATGGCGGCGTTTTTGAAGTCGGGCCCCGGTCCAAAATTCCAGTGTCCCGGAAAAATGATTTCCAGTTCTTCGCCGCTTGTGGTTTGCAATTGTTTGGTTTTGAACAGTTGTTCGTTCCAGATACAGCGGATGGTTTTTTCGGGGACGCGGATCTTGCGCTCTTTCTCATCCACCTGAATCTGGGTGAAGTCGTGGGTGTATTTACTGAAAGAGTTTGTGAATAGTTCGGGGGCCGGGTTCATTTTATTTTCCACTCTGTGCCGCCAGGAGTGTCTTCGATGGCCACTCCCATGGCGGTCAGGTCATTCCTGCATTGATCGGCCTTGCCCCAGTCCTTGGCTTTTCTGGCGGCATTTCTGGCGGCAATGAGGGCTTCGATTTTATCGGTATCCAGGTTCAACGCGCTGTTCTTCAATTGGAAAATTTCCGCCTGGAATTGTTCGGGTGTCTGGTAGAACAGGCCCAACACCCCTCCCACGGCTTTCAGGGAAGCGAGGCTGATTTGCAGTTCACTCGACGCACCGGAATTGGTTTGCGGTTCGCTCACCAGACGGTTGAGGTTTCTCAACTCTTCGTTCATGTGGGCCAGGGCGACAGAAGTGTTGAAGTCATCGTTCATGGCTTCTTCAAACTTTTGCATCAACGGGCTGGATTTCACCTTGTCGTCGGAAGAGGGGATTTCCGCGTTATTTTTGTCCTTGAGAATGGCTTCCGCCGCTTCGATGCCTTCGTAAAGTCGGATCAGGACCTTCTCCGCATCTTCGATGTTTTTTTCGGAAAAGTCTATCGGATTGCGGTAATGACTGCTGATCAAAAACAGCCGCAAAACCTCAGGGTGATGGCGTTGATAAATGTCGCGAATGGTCGAAAAATTGCCCAGCGATTTGGACATTTTTTCTTTATCGATATTGACAAATCCATTATGCAGCCAATATTTGACCGGGGCTTTTCCCGAGGCCCCGCAGGACTGGGCGATTTCGTTTTCGTGGTGCGGAAAGATCAGGTCCTTGCCGCCGCCATGAATGTCGAAGGTTTCTCCCAGGTAGCGTGTTCCCATAGCGGAGCATTCAATATGCCATCCTGGGCGACCTTGGCCCCAGGGGCTGTCCCATGCCGGTTCTCCCGGCTTGCTTTTTTTCCACAGTGCGAAATCGAGGGGATTGCGTTTGCTTTCGTTGACATCGACGCGGGCTCCGGAAAGAAGATCGTCGGTGTTTTTTCCGGAAAGTTGGCCGTAGTCGGGAAATGACAGGACGGAATAGAAAACATCGCCATCTGAGTTATAAGCTTTGCCCTGTTCAATGAGAGATGCGATCATGGCGATCATCTCGGGGATATGGTCGGTGGCTTTGGGTTCTACGGTGGGGAGTTCAATGTTGAGTTGGCCCATGTCATCATAGAAAGCCTGGATGTATTTCTCCGTCACTTCCTGCCAGGGAATGCCTTCTTCATTGGCGCGGTTGATGATTTTGTCGTCGATATCGGTGAAATTCCGCGCGTAGTTCACTTGATAGCCGAGATGCTTCAAGTACCTGAAAATGGTGTCGAATGCCACGGCGGCCCGTGCATGCCCAATATGACAGTAATCGTAAACGGTCACACCGCACACATACATCCCAACACGATTCTTATCGAGTGGGACAAAATCCTCTTTTTTCCGGGTCAATGAGTTGTATAAACGAAGGCTCATAACGGTCAAATTATCATTCAGCAAACGAAAAAGTCAAAAAAAGCTTTTTGAAACTTCCTTGAGAAACTTTACTTCCACTCAGGCATAAGGGGAGGGGACCCCAGGCAGGACAGGTTCTTATTCTTTAGAATTTTCTTTTTTGTTAAAATCCGGATTCAAACGGGCCTCAAGTTCCTGCACGTTATTGCGCAGTTGCGTGATGACAAATTTTGCCTTGCTGGTGAGCGATTCCTCAGTGACATCCCCCTTGGAAACTCCAATTCCCGAGATTTCTTTACGGATTTCATCCAATTTCTTTTCCAAACCCATGCTTCTCTTCTGACTGAAGCTCTTGGCGAGAGCGCCTTTGAGTCCTTCACCGTCGTAATGTTTGGTGATGGCCATCAACATGCGTTTTCTGGGGATGGTTTTTTTTCCCGCTTTCCAGTCCGCAATGGCTTGAAGAACTTCTTTTTCGATATTGTCGACAATGGTGTTGTAATCCGTGGGGTCCACCAGATCATGGATTTCCCCCGGTTGTGACGCTGATTTAATATCGAAATTGACGGATTGATCCACGCCTTTTAAATCCACTTGCTTCATGTGGGTTTCGACTTCATCCGGGATCAGCTGTGGGTGCCAGTATTCGAGGAGGTAGCCCTGGCTTTTAACGTCGGTGAAGGAGTATTCCCCTTTTGCATCGGTGTGCGTGTAGTAGCCGTTGGGCACGACGAAAATGGTGCCGATCATATCTTTATGCATATTACAGCGCAAAACGATGGGGCCCGGCTGATCGAGAGTGATGGTCTTGGCGGCGCCGGCGGCCATAGCCCCCAGATTGAACTGATTGTTCCTGGATTTTGAATAAATATTGTGGACTTCCCGGTCTTCATTGGCAAAGGTGACAGTAGACCCGACAGAAACGATATTATGTTTAGGGAAAAACTGAAGACTGCTTTGCTTGACGGTCATGGCCTGTTTCTTCTGTTCGGGGGCTCTTAATTTGGATTTGGTTTCCAGAAACACCACGCCCAGAGGGGAAAGCGGCGCTCCGTTGACCAGCACCCTGCCTTTAACAGTTGTGGTGTCCTTGACATTCTTGGACCCTTCTTCCATCTTGTGATCGGATCCAGACCCTTCAGATTTCTGCTCCAACGTTTTTTTTACTTCTGCGCCAATATCCACTTTGGCTTCCTGCACAGGCTCGGGTTTGGCGTCTCCCGTTTTTGCCGGTTTGGATTTGTCTGTTTTATAGCGACCCAAAGCCGTGAGCATTTGTACAACAAACGGTTTTTCAAAGCTTTTGTCAATTTCTATGGCTTTTTCAAAATGCGGGGCGGCTTTTTCAAACTTCTTTTGAATGCTGAGCACCACACCGAGGTTGAAATGCGGCGGGGCAAATTGGGGGTTCATGGAGATGGCTTTTTCGTAGCTGGCAATTTCGTCGTCATAGAATTTTTTCTGTCCGTAGGCTTTGCCGAGGTAATTGTAGGCCAGGTAGTTGCTGGGCTCCATTTCAACTGATTTTGTAAACAGGCGAATGGCTTCGTCGGAATCGCGTTGTTCCAGCGTCGACATCGCCCAGTTGAAAATGATTTCCGAGTCTGCAGGGGCCAATGTATGAGCCTTTGCAAATTTCCTGTTGGCGCCCTTGTATTTTTTCTGCATCTTCAGGGCCGCGCCCCAAATAGAATACACTTCATGCGAGTCGGGGCTGATTTTAGCGGCTTCACCAAACTCGGCATCGGCCTGGTTGTATTTCCCTTGCTCCGTCAAATCCATTCCGTTAGCAATGTGCTCCAGGGTTGCACGCGGCAGCTGGCTTCTTGGCTCCGGGGTGTTGGACGCTTGCTTCACCAAATCCGAAATATTTCTTTCCATTTCGGTGGACACTTTTTCCGGCTTTTTTTCGTTAGACGGTTCTTCCGAGGTGTCATTTTTTACCTGCTTGACCGAATCATAAGGAACCAGGTTGCTGGATGGAGTGGAAAGTTCCATTAAAGCCCAAAGGCCAACGGCAAGGACCGCCACCGACAAAACGGGAACACCGAATCGCTTTACAGGGTGGATGACTGTGGGTGATCCAACGTTTTTATGGGCAGATGTGTTTTTAAATTTATTTTTTTTAGCGCTCATTTTCAGGAGATACTTCCTTTAATTACGTTTATTTAGGGTGTGTCTGGGGTTAGATCCTCTGGACTGCAAAATATTCCCAGGTTTGGAATTATAGTTCTGATCTCAGCCGGGGAATGGGCAATTTGAACACGTCTTTGTTTGGGTAATCCTTTTCTGTCACGGGGGTTCTATTGACAGATTTTGTCACTTTCTGGGTTTTGGAGGCAAAGGTGGAAAATTTATAATTCACCTCGGATGACCCGCACTCCGAGCAGGTGGTTTCGTCTTTATTGACGCTGGCAGACTGCAAAAGAGTGAACTCTTTTTGGCAATCTTCACAGAAATACTCGTACAAAGGCATAAGTTTCTCGCACCTCGTTCAATTATCCAGTTGAAAAATGATGGATATTAGGATTAAATCATAGCCGTAAACGGCCTGTCAATTGAATTTACAGTCCTTGGGCTTTCTCCGCTCAATCAACCACACACCCTGTCGCTACAAAGATATTTTTATCCCTGGATCAAATTATGCAGCCTGTGACAACAAATTCTCCGGCCAGTATGGACCTTCTCGAGGTTTTGAAGGGCAAACGCGGCTATCTGCCTTTCCAGATGATCGAAATGGCTTGCCAGGAAGGTTACATTCATTCGGAAGTTCCGATAAACCCTTCCCAGTTCCAGCCGGTGAGCGTGGATTTACGGTTGGGACCCAAGGCGTACCGCATCCAGTGCAGTTTTTTGCCTGAAAACGATACGGTGGAAGAGAAGCTCAAGGATGTCACACTGTATGAGTTCGATATATCAGGGGATGGAGGCATTCTCGAAAAGGGAGCGATTTACTTGATTCCGCTCATGGAGGAGGTGAATTTCCCCCCCTCCATGTTTGGGCTGGCCAATCCGAAAAGTTCCACCGGGCGGCTGGATATGTTCACCCGGGTGATCATTGACCGGGGGCACCGCTTCGATGAAATCCGCAAGGAATATAACGGCAAGTTGTATCTGGAGATCATTCCCCGGTCGTTTCCCGTCAAGGTCAAAGCCGGTCTGTCTCTCAATCAGTTGAGGATTGGAGTTGTCTCTTCAGCCACATTGGGAAACCAGGGGCTGGAGCCTGAATACAGAAAATCTCCCATTTTGTTCGATGGCAATGGCTTTGCCATTCCTTATAATTTAATCAAGGTTAAGGAAGGGATTTACATCAGCGTCGAATTATCCGGAAAACACAAAGAAGACATCATCGCCTACAAAGCCAAGACCAATTCCAGCGTGATTGATTTATCAAAAATAAATCATTACCGCGCGGGAGATTTTTGGGAACCCATTTATCGGACCCGAAACGACCGTTTGATCCTGGAGCCGGAATGTTTCTACATCATGATGTCGAAAGAAAAAATCTGCATTGCTCCCAACCTGCTTGCGGAAATGGTCGCCTATGAGCCCAACAGCGGAGAATTGCGCACGCATTACGCTGGTTTTTTCGACCCCGGCTTTGGTTGGGCGGCAGAGGAGACGCGCCTCAATCTTGGCACCCATGCGGTGATGGAAGTGCGTCCGCACGATGTTCCCTTCCTGGTGGAAGATGGGCAAACGTTTTGCCGTTTGAAATTTGAAAAAGTGATTGAAACGCCAACCAAAATTTATGGAAAAACCATCCACTCCAATTATCATTCCCAGGAGTTGGCGCTCAGCAAGTATTTTAAAAATGATTGTTAAAGGGTAAAGGATGGAATACTGCGATTCCTGAATGTTTTTTTGCCGTGTGACCTTTCTGTAATAGAATAAAACTGTAACCATCGGGGAAGAGCACTTGGAACAAGAAAATCTAAAAGCCATCGTCGAGAATATTCTCCTGGCTTCCGATCAGCCTGTCACAGTGGATGATCTGCAAAAGACCATCATGAACGGCACGGAAAAGGCGGCTCTCCGATCCATTCTGGAGGAATTGCAGGAGGAATATCGGTCCCGGAATCTTCAGATTGATGAAGTGGCGGAAGGTTACCAGTTATGCACCCGTCATGAATATTCCGACTGGATTCGGAAATTTCTCAAGCTTGATAAAACCACCAAGCTGTCCCAGCCGAGTCTTGATACTCTGTCTATCATTGCTTACAAGCAACCTCTCACCAAGCAGGAAGTGGAAGAGGTGCGCGGCGTCGACTGCGGTGGCGTGATCAAAACGCTTTTGGACAAAAAAATCATCGGACCTGGGGGCAGGAAAAAAGTTCCCGGTCGGCCGATCATGTATCGAACGACCCGAAAATTTCTCGAATATTTCGGGTTGAAGGATTTGAGCGATCTGCCTACGTTGGAGGACTTACAGGTAGAGCTCGGCGGTGAGTCGGATTCCAGCGCTCAAGCTGAAATGGACTTTGACAATTCTCTTGCGAAGCAAACCGTATCGGACGTTGCCACTACCCATTCCGATCAGGCGGTGAGCGAAGACTCAACTGAAATAATATTCTCTGAAGAGGAAACCCGAGAGCCTGATGGAGACGATGCGGCTTCCTCAACGGATGATTTGGAACCAGAAATTTGAAGATGTTGTACTACCAAAGGAATAGTTGTTAAATGAAAATACGCATACAAAAAATTATTGCCGAAGCCGGGTTGGCCTCACGCCGGGAAGCGGAACGCTGGGTGGACGAAGGCAAGGTCAAGGTGAACGACCAGGTCGTTACGAAATTGGGGTCCCTGGCCGATCCTGCCGTGGATAAAATTGTGGTTAAGGGAAAGTTACTCCCGAAGCCGCAGGAAAAGTCCTTTCTTATTCTCAACAAGCCCCCGAGTTGCTTGACCACCATGAAAGATGATGCGCGTGACCGGCGAACCGTCATGGAATTCGTGAAAAAGGTGCCGGGGCGGGTGTTTCCTGTCGGGCGATTGGATTTCAACACCCAGGGGATTTTGTTATTCACCAATGACGGCAGTCTCGCCAAAAAATTACTCGATCCCAGGTACCAGGTGGAGCGCACCTATCAGGTCAAAGTCCGGGGCGTTCCCGATGAAAAGAAGCTGAGCCGGATGAGAAAAGGAATTCGTCTGGATGATATTAAAACGTCTCCGGTTAACGTTAAAGTATTCAGGACCAGCGGGAAAAACTGCATTTTGACAATGACACTGGTCGAGGGAAAAAACCGTCATATCAAACGGATTTGTGAAGTGATCGGCCATCCTGTCGTAAAGCTGAAGAGGACCCATTTCAGTAAATTAAACCTGACGGGTCTGCCCCTGGGCAGTTTCCGTTTTCTTTCGCCTCTGGAGATCAAATCTCTTTATAGTTCTGTCACCAAGAGCGCCTGAACAGTCAAAGTTTCCGAGCCGTTGTTTTGGCAGGTTGCTGAAAAACTATTTTTTCTACTCGCAATTGTCGAATATCACAAGCTCAGTGTGACAGCAGTGGAAACCCTCGTGGATGGGACTTTTTCAGCAACCTGTTAGCTTTGCCCACTTCAACCCCAAAAATGTTTCCTTGAAGATTGCATATAAAGAAAATTTTTTGCGTTCGCTCCTAACCCTCATGCTGGCTGTGGGGGCGTTGTTTTTTCCTGCGACCACGATTCACGCCCAGGTGCAGGTGAAACTGACCCATCAGGTCACTGCTAAAGTTTCTGTGCAGGGCAATAATTATGTGAAGGCAAGGGAAAAAGCCGTGTCCCTGGCATTTCAGTCGGCCCTGGAAAAAGCCCTGCGAAATTTCATGGGGGACCAGAAATTCAGAGACAACCAAAAAGATTTTGCCGAGGTTTTGGCGCAAGCCGATCTTTATGTTCAAAGTTACCGGTTTATTGAAGCTGTGGATGACCCCGTTGGAAAAACGAGTGAAGTGATAATGGAAGTGACCCTGTTTCCAAATGCTCTGGGGAATTCTTTAGGTCATACCGGGTTGGTCACCGTACCGGGTAGCATGAAACATGTGGTTCTACTAATTTCTGAAACCAGCATTACCTCCGGCGAAGAGGGAGGTTTCTGGGATGTGATGCCCATTTCCGAGGCGGCCCTGGTGCAGAATCTCACCGAAGCGGGAGTGAATGTGGTGCTTCGTGACCCGATCCGGGATAATGTGTCTGAAGAAATGGTGTTGAATGCCGTTAAAGGTAATGTCAACGATGCCATTCAAATCGGTTTAAAAGTCGGGGCGGATATCGTGATTTTGGGCAATGCCATGTCTAAAAAGCTTGAAAGCCAAAGCGTATCAGGAGAATACACCATTCAGACCAATATCAGTGTGCGGGTGATTTCGGCGTTGAAATCGGAAGTTATCGCCGCGAAAAGCGATTTTGCCACGGCTCGCAACGAGGACCTGCTGGCCGGCGAACTGGAGGCGTTTGGAGTGGTGAGCGGAAAACTATCTGATTTTTTGCTGAGTTCGCTGAATCGGCATTGGGAGGCCCCTTCAGCTTCCCAAAATGTTCCACGCGTGTCGCCGCCATCGGTGGCGTCTCCTTTACCCTTGGAAGATCTCTAGTGCATGGACCAGAAAACAAATTATCAGACGTTCATTCTTACCCTGATGATATCGGCCCTGCTCACGGTTTTTCTTTATTATTCCCGGCGGGTGATCATGCCGTTTTTCGTGGCATTTGCCCTGGCCTATTTGCTGGATCCCTTGGTGGATCGGTTGGAAAACTGGAAGCTGTCCCGAACCTTATCCGTTGTTTCCCTGATGCTGGTTTTCTTTGCATTGATACTGGGCGCGTGCCTCCTGATATTTCCGCTTCTCAGATTGCAGGCCGAAAATCTCACTAAGAGTTTACCAACCTATATCGACGTGGTGCAAAACTGGCTGCGCCCGTTTTTGGAAAAAGTCGCCGGTTTGGATCAGCAGAAAATTCAGGAAATTCTGAACGAAGGCATGGCCCGGTTTGGCGAGCTTCCCTTAAAAATCCTCAGTTTCGTCAGCACGTTTCTCTGGGATTCCCTGTCCAGCCTGTTTAGCGTCCTCCTTATGATTGCCAATCTGGTCATCATTCCCGTTGTGATGTTTTATCTTTTGCGGGATTTTGACACGATCAACGAAAAGGTTCTGGCCCTGATTCCGCCTCGGTTCAAGGAAAAAACCGTGGAGACCGTTCGAGAGGTTGACCGGGTTCTTGCCAGTTTTGTTCGTGGCCAGTTGATGGTGGGGCTTTTGATGGGGTTGCTGTATTCCACAGGCCTTTATGTGATCGGAACTCCCATGAGTCTTTTCATAGGGCTGGTTGCAGGACTGGCAAATCTGGTGCCCTATCTTGGGGTCATCGTTGGGTTTTTTCCCGCCGCCCTGTTGACTTATCTGCAAGTTCAGGAATGGCTGCCGGTTTTGTGGGTGGTGGGTGTGTTTGGCGTGGTGCAGATGCTGGAAGGCATGGTCATCACACCTCGAGTATTGGGCGAAAATATTGGATTGCATCCGGTTGCCGTCATATTTGCGGTCCTCTTAGGCGGCGAGTTATTCGGGCTGGTGGGAATCATTCTGGGCGTGCCGCTGGTGGCGGTGCTCAATGTGTTGATCCGCCGGGGAATTCTGCACTATAAAAAATCCGCATTTTTCAGCCCTTGAGCCACATGCGTAGCTATTTTAATTCAAATAGATAACATCCAATTAAAGGCATAATTTCCCTTGACCGGAAGGCCTAATTTGCATATATTTAGCATGAAGTTAATATGATAAAACGGTGTTTTTATATCACACCGGATTCTTCTACAAAATTTAAAATGCCTGAAACCGATTGAGGTTTCCCCCAGGCGTTTAAACATAACCGAAGAGGGTTTCTCCTTCCCGCCCTCCTCCTATCAAGGAGATAGTTTATGAACAAACTGGTTTCCCATCCCCTGTCCACCACCAATGTTTTACTCGGTGTTCGCTCGAAATTAGAATCGGGGGAATACAGCGCTCAAACAATTAAGGCCTATATTGGCCAGTTGAAGATTTTTTTCCGCCACGTTCATCCGCAGGAACCGTACGTGGTGACAGCGGTGGAGATCCGGGATTACCTCAATCAACTGGTTGCAAGCGATTTGTCCCGTTCCACGATCGACCAGGCGGTGAACGCCCTGGATTTTTTCTGTAAATCGACGCTGGGATTTTGGCTGGATTTGAGCGGATTCAAAAGGCCGCCCAAGAAAAAGGCCGCGCCGGCTCTGTTGACCCTGGACGAAGTGAAAAAAATAGCTATCTCAGCGGAGAATCCCAAACACAGGCTCATGATCGAGCTCACTTATACAGCCGGGTTGCGCGTTTCGGAAGTGGTCAACGTGAAAGTCAAACATCTGGATCTGGCAAAGCTCAAATTATTTGTTCCCGATTCCGACAATGAGGGTGAGGGACGGACGACAATTTTTTCTGGCAGTATCCGCGATGCTTTGGCGAGGCAGGTTGGCAACAAAAAACCGGAAGGTCTGCTTTTTCCCAGTGAACGGGGGGGGGCCTTGACGACACGGGCGGTAGCCAAATTTTTCAAGTCGGCCTTGGAAATTTCAGGAGTGAACAAACCTGTGACTCCGCATTCCCTGCGTCATTCGTTTGGGGCGTTCATGCTGAAAAACGGAAACCACCCGAAAGTGGTGAAAAACCTGTTGGGGCTACGCCGGACGATGCCGGTTGCCGGGGCCGTATAGATTCTTCCGCAGAGGGCGAGTTTGCTCACACCCGCTACGCGGGAGGAAAACTTTAATATTTAGTCCAGGGTTCCCCTGGACAGCGTCACGCGGGTCAGACGAACTCGTAGCGCATGTTGCGTTTCTGCGGGGTGAAGCCGCCATCGGTGATGAGTCGGCGAATATCGCTTTCGTCGAGGCAATGCACCGTACCTGCGGCGCGGACGACGTTTTCTTCCAGCATGGTGCTTCCCATGTCATTGGCGCCGTAATAAAGCGCCACCTGCCCCACCTTAGGCCCCTGCGTCACCCACGAAGACTGGATGTTATCGAAATTGTCCAGCACGATGCGGCTGATTGCCAGGGTTTTTAAATAATCCAGACCGCTGACGGAAGTTGTTATTCCCATATCAATGCTGAGTTCGGTGTTTCCCGGCTGAAAGGGCCAGGGGATGAAGGCCGTGAACCCTCCCGTTTTGTCCTGCTGTTCCCGAAGGCGCAGAAGATGTTCCACCCGGTCTTCCAAAGTCTCAACGTGGCCGAACATCATGGTGGCGGTGGTCGGTATTCCCAACCCGTGGGCTTTGTCCATTACTTCGAGCCACTGGTCCGTGGAGCATTTTAAAGGGCTGATTTTACCGCGCACCCGGTCCACCAGAATCTCTGCGCCGCCGCCGGGAATCGAGTCCAGCCCTGCCGCGTGCAAACGCTTCAAAGTTTCGCCAATAGTTAACTTGGAAATTTTACTGGTATGTACGATTTCCGGTGGGGACAGGGCGTGCAGGTGGATGTCGTATTTTTCCTTGATCTGGCGGAACAGTTGCTCGAAATAGTCGATGCGCAGGTGGATATTGTGCCCGCCCTGCAAAAGAATCTGCCTTCCCCCCAGTGCCATCGTCTCTTCAATTTTTTCGGCGATGGTTGCAAAGGGATGGACGTAGGCGTCGGCGTCATTTTCCTTGCGATAGAAAGCACAGAACGCGCAGTCGGTGACGCAGATATTCGTGTAGTTGATATTGCGATCGACGATGTAAGTGATGACCCGGTTTTTGCTTTTCTTGCGGGCCAGGCGTGACGCTACGTTGCCCAAAAGCAGGGCATCGTTCATGGAAAACAACTGCACTGCTTCTCTGCCCTCGATTCGTTCTCCATCGAGGGCCTTTTTTAAGATCGCTTCTACCATGTCAATTATCGTAATGAATTTCGAGGTGATTGTAATCCGGGTCGTTGAAATAAATCGATTCCCCGTCGCCGCGTTTCACCGGGCCGCCATCGATTGCGACGTTGTGTTTTTTCAGTTCGTCCAGAATGGCGGGAAATCGGTCTCGTTGAATTTTGAAGGCCAGGTGCATGTAGCCTTTATCGCTCAATTGGTCAAGAGCCTCTTTTACCTCCAGCTCAGGCGCTTCAAACAGGGCGATGGCGGCGTTTCCCGTATCCAGCATCAAGTGCCGCAAGCCCTTTGAGAACCGATGGGTGACCTGAAAGCCCAGAACTTCCGTATAAAACCATTCAGCGCGGTCCAGATCCCTGACATTGAGGGCGATATGATGAATCCCGTCTAGCTGCATGGCTTAAGGTCGTTCTCTCTTTATAAAGTGCCGTCGCCAGCGCCCAAAGAAGGAGCGGTGAGTCCGTCGATTCCCGTGTCCCCCATTTCTTCTTCAAAGGTGATGACGAAAATATGGTGGCCGAACTTGGTTTGGACCAGACCCTGAAGTTCCTTGACCGGCGCTTTCATGGCGGCTTGATACAGTTCGGGTGCTGCGGTGTGCACTTCCAGAAACCCCAGGTCGCCCCCCTGATTGCGGGACCCGCAGGCGCTGTATTTCTTGGCCGATTTGGCAAACACCTTCATCATATGTTCATAGTTGTCATAGGTTTTCAGGTGTTCGAGGAGAACCTCCGCAACGTCTTTGCTGGTCAGTACAATATGGCTGATTTGGAGTGATCGCATAAGAATATTTTAAAAAGGTTGGTTATTACGCCACTGTAGCAGTGGCAGAAAACCATGGTTTTCAAGGTTGTTTGACCTTAAATTGTAGCGATTTTGCAGAAATATACAAGAATTAATGCCGGGGTTGCCGGGAAGGGCTTTAAAGCAGGAAACTGGCACCGCTCATGATCCGGGGGATCAACTTGGGGCGGGCGAGTCTGGGGTCGTATTCGCTCAGTCGGCGTTTGTTTTCCCTGAGGCACAGTTGTATGAATGCTTTGGGTGACAGGGAGGAGTTTTCGTACTCCCGTGCCTGGATGGTGAAGGAGGAACCGCCGAGATTTTTTAAATCCATGAGTCGCGACCAGCCCGCGTCCCAGAAGGACCAAAGGGTTTGTAGCGCATGCAGGGGCTGGAGCAAAGCGGGTCTTTGGAAACGCTGGTAAAGAATCCAGTTGGCGATGAACAGAATGTGCCGCGCTTCTTCCTGAACGATGGGTTCCATCACTTCGATCAGCTCGATGGGGTAATCTTCCGTTGATTTGGAAATTTCCAGGAAACCGAAGGCAAAAAAAGAGTCGATGCATTCCCCGGCTCCGGTCCTCAAAAAACACATCTCAAGATTGTCCGGCAGGGGGTTGTCGGGTTTTTCTTCCAGAGGAATGTTGTAGTGTTTGAGGAAATATTTGAGCAGGTCGGCGTGCCTGCCTTCCTCATAGCCCTGCAGAGACATGGCTTTCTTGAGCAGCGGGTCGGTTATTTCCTCGGAATAGGCTCTCAGCTTGTTGAACACCTGCCGCTCGGTATGCACGGCATAATCCCAAATAGGAAAATTGGCAAGTTTTTGGACGGTTTCCTCACGCAAATCCGGCCACGGCAGTTCTTCAGGCGTGAACGGTTTGTGCGTGTCGATAAAAAACCGGCAAAACAGTTCTTTATGCTCTTCTGATCCGTATTCCATAACACAAATAGAGGTCTGCAAATGGTCTAAGGCCGAATAGAATTTATTTTTATCACAGATGAATTTAGCTGTCCAAAAATTTTAGCGGGTGGTCAAGCGGTTCTATAAACAACCAAGGTTACCCGGTTTTATCGGCATAGTGATCTTCAATCGCGGCGACCAGGGCCTCTACGGTGTATTGTTTTGGGACAATCTCTACGTTCAGTCCTCTCGCTCTGGCAGTGTCGGCAGTGATCGGGCCGATGCAGGCGAAGGCGACGCGCTGCAAATGAGGGTGCAATTCGGGGTCGAGCAAATCAAGGAAATTGGTCACCGTGGAAGAGGAGGTGAAGGTGATAACCGAAATGGCGCCGTCTTGCAAGCGGCGGGCAAAGTCCGGGTTTTTTCTTTTTGGCAGAATGGTTTGGTATGCGGGAACTACATCGACCTCGGCTCCCATTTGCCGCAGTTGATCGGGCAGAATTTCTCTCGCCACCGCTGCGCGGGGAATCAGGAAGCGTTTTCCTTTCACATTTTCCTGGCCCAGACTTTCGATCAAGGATTCAGCAACGAAATCTTCTGGTACTACATCTACCTGAATACCGAAAGCGTTGATTGCGTTCTCGGTTTTTGGGCCGATGGTGAATATTCTGACTCCTTTAAGATCGCGGATGTCTTGCTGTTTTTCCTTTAACCGTTGCATGAAAAATTTCACCCCGTTGGCGCTGGTGAATATCAGACCATGGTATTCGGATATGCGCGCTAGAGCTTGATCGAGAGGAGTCCAATTTTCAGGGGGAACCGTTTGGATGACCGGGAAGGAAAACGGATCCGCTCCTTTTTCCTGTAACAGCTGAACCATGGAGTCGGATTGGTTCTCCGCTCGGGTGATGACGATTGTTTTTCCGAACAGCGGCAAGCGTTCATACCACTCGATCATGGGTTTCATGTTCACCACTTCGCCGATGATGGTCAAGGCGGGCGGGGCGATTTTTTCCTGCATCGCGGTCGCAACGATGGTTTTTAAGGTGCCTTTCCAGGTTTTTTGCCGGGCGGTGGTTCCCCATTGGATCACCGCTATCGGGGTTTCGGGATCCTTTCCGAATTTCATCAGCTTCTCGCAGATGAGCGGAAGCTTGCGGGCTCCCATGAGAAAGACCAGCGTTCCCGACCGGCTGGCGATTTTTTCCCAGTCGATGTGGGCGTCTTTCTGGTTTTTTTCGTTGCTTCCAGTGACAATGGTCACGGTGGAGGAGATGTCCCTATGCGTTAAAGGGATGCCGGCGTAGGCCGCAACCCCGAATGGCGAGGTGACGCCGGGGACGATGGTAAACTCGATTCCCGCTTCTTTTAGTGCCAGTGCTTCTTCGCCGCCACGACCAAACAGGAAGGGGTCTCCGCCTTTCAGGCGGATCACGGTTTTTCCTTGTCTTGCGTGGCTGATGAGAAGCGAATTGATCTCTTCCTGGGAAAGGGTGGCATAGCCTTCCTTTTTCCCGGCATAAATGGTTTCGGTATTTTCACTGGCGAAACGCATCATGTTGCCATTGACCAGATGGTCATAAACGATGACATCGGCCTTCTCCAGCCATTCCTTGCCTCTTAAGGTCAGCAGACCTTCATCGCCGGGGCCGGCTCCGACCAGAACGACGCGGCCTTTTGGAGGGGTCGTATCAGTCATGAAGTGTGTGGAGGTAATTTGACAGAGTGGCAAATTCCTGCATGGAAAGTGTTTCTCCCCTGCGGGAAAGATCGATTCCCGCCAGGCGAATTTTATTGTTGTCTTGCAGGAATTGATCTTCCCAGACTTTCAAATTGTTTTTCAACATTTTTCGCTTATGAAAAAACGCGGCATGCACGACTTTGAAAAAAGTATCCTGATCCTCGACTTGTACTTCGGGGGCAAGCCGGGGCGTCAATTTAACCAATGATGAATCTATTTTGGGCGGCGGAAAAAAAGCGGTATTTGGAATTTCCAGCAGACGCTCGACCTGGCAGTGAAATTGAATGAACACGCTGAGCGAGCCATATTCCTTTTGACCGGGGCTGGCGACAAACCGGTCCACGACCTCTTTTTGCAGCATCACCGTCATGTCAGTGATTCGCGACCGATAGTCGATCAGCCGCTTGACGATGTGGGTTGCCGCGTAATAGGGCAGGTTGGATATCACCTTGAACCGGGGCCCGGCGCTGCTGTAATCAAATTTGGTGGCATCGGCTTCGATCAGTTGAAAGTTGGTTTTTCCGGCAAATTTTTGTGCAAGTTCCTGGCACAGTTTTTTGTCGATCTCCAATGCGGTCAATGGGTTTGCGCTATCCAACAGGTATCGGGTGAGCACACCTTTGCCGGGTCCAATTTCCAGGACTGCATCGGCAGGAGATATTCCGGCCAACTGAACGATTTCCTGGGCGATGGACAGGTCGGTTAAAAAGTTTTGACCGAGGGGCCGCTTCTTCATCAGTGAGTTACTGTTGTCGGCCTGGAAAGTTTAATCGCGGCTTTGACGGCGATTTTCAGACTTTCAGGGCAGGCGGTTCCCGTACCTGCAATATCGTAGGCGGTGCCGTGGTCCACCGATGTCCGAAGAATCGGCAGGCCCAGGGTGATATTTACTGCGGTTCCCTTGGAATCCATTTTGATGGGAATCATTCCCTGGTCGTGATACATGGCGATCACGGCGTCATAAGTTTTATACTGATTGCGAGCGAACAACGAGTCGGCGGGGAAGGGTCCGTCCACCTGCAAGCCCTCTTCCTGAGCAGTTGCCAACGCCGGGAGGATGGCTGTTGTTTCTTCATCCCCAAAAATTCCGCCATCGCCGCAATGCGGGTTCAATCCGGTGACCGCGATTTTTGGTTTCTCTGTCACATGTTGTTTGAGCCACTGGTGCGTCAAGCGAATCGTGGTCAGGACCCGTTCCTCCGTGACCTGTGATGCGACTTCACTTAGCGGCAAGTGAGTGGTCGTAAGGACGACGCGCAGGTTGTCTCCGGCCAGCATCAGGGCGACATTGAGGCTTTTGGTTTCATGGGCCAGCAGTTCCGTGTGGCCGGGAAAGTGGAACCCTGCTTTATGGATGCTTTCCTTGTTGATGGGGGCGGTGGTGATGGCATCGACCTGATGGTCCATCGCCAGTTTGACGGCGCGGCGAATGAACTCAACAGAGGCTTTTCCTCCTGCCGCCGTGGCCTTTCCGCATTGCAGATCTTCCGGAACGTTTTTTAGATCGAGAACATCGAGTGTGCCGGGCTCAAACCGGGCCTGTTCAAGAGAAGAAATCGAGTGGACGGCGATTTGAAATCCCATCTGCCGGGCGATGGCTTCCAGAAAGCGTGCATCGCCGACGACCATTCCCTGGCACAGGGAGAACAGGTCTCCATCCTGAAAGGCTTTGATGATGATTTCGGGACCGACACCAGCGGGGTCTCCCATCGTAATGGCGATTCGCGATGGATGCTTCAAGATTTGGAATCCCTCTGGAGTGAATAGAAATTAATTTCAGGCAACCACGGGAACCAGGTTGCCTGAAATTTTTAAGGAAGAATAGTGATTATTTTTTCAACTTGTGAATCTTTACCGGGCTCTTACCAACCGTCGCCGCAGGACTGGGGCTGGCTGCAAGAATTTCCTTGGTGACGGTTTTTTCATATTTCTTAAAGTTTTCAACAAACTGCTTGGCCAGTTCCTTGGCTTTTTCATCGTAATCTTGCGGCCGTTTCCAGGTATTTCTGGGGTTGAGCACTTCAGACGGAACATCGGCGACCTGGTCGGGAATTTGCAGTCCAAAAACGGGGTCTTTAGTGGTGGACACTTTATCGAGTTGTCCTTCAAGAATCGCCTTGATCATGGCACGGGTATGGGCGATTTCCATCCGGGTTCCCACTCCGTAGGGGCCTCCGGTCCAGCCGGTGTTGACCAGCCAGCAAGATACATTATGTTTCGCAATTTTTTCTCCCAGCATATTCGCATACACGGAAGGATGGAGAGTCATGAACGGCGCCCCAAAGCAGGTGCTGAAAATCGCGGTGGGTTCCCGGCTCAGTCCCTTTTCGGTTCCAGCGATTTTGGCTGTGTACCCTGAGATGAAATGGTACATAGCCTGCTCAGGCGTTAATTTTGAGACAGGAGGCATGATGCCGTAAGCGTCGCAGGTCAGCATGATCACATGATTGGGGTGGCCGCCCTGTCCTGTTGGTGTGGCATTGGGGATGTGTGAAATCGGATAGCTGGCCCGGGTGTTTTCCGTCAGGCTGGAATCATCCAGGTCCAGACGGCGCGTGGTCACGTCTACCGGCACATTCTCCAGGATGGTGCCGAATTGCCGGGTGCACTGGTAAATATCCGGTTCTGCTTCCTGGGACAGGCGGATGACCTTGGCGTAACATCCGCCTTCAAAATTGAATACGCCATCGTCGCTCCATCCGTGCTCGTCATCTCCGATCAGAACCCGGTCTTTATCCGCAGAAAGCGTGGTCTTTCCGGTTCCCGACAAACCAAAGAAAATCGCACTGTTCCCGTCTTTGCCAATATTTGCGGAACAATGCATGGACAGCACGTTATTTTTCTGCGGCAGAATATAATTGAGAACCGAGAATATGGACTTTTTGATTTCCCCTGCGTAGCTGGTTCCGCCGATCAATACCAGCTGTTTGCTGTAGTCGACGATCACGAACACATCCGAATTGGTTCCGTCTATGGCAGGAACCGCTTTGAAACCGGGAACGTGAATGACTGTAAATCCGGGGTCATGAGATTCTAATTTGGTCAGATCCTTGATCTGGATAAACATGTTGCGGGCAAACAGACTGTGCCAGGCGTTTTCTGTCATGACGCGGATATGCAGTTGATGTTCTGATGCGGCTCCGGCATAACAATCCTGAACATAAATCTCTCTTCCCTGCAGATAGGCCAGGACGCGTGCATGCAGGGCGTCAAACTGTTCCACCGTGAAGGACTTGTTGTTTTCCCACCAGATATTTTCATGGCTGGAAGATTCGTGAACAATGAATTTGTCGTTGGGGGCACGGCCGGTATGTTCGCCGGTGGCAACACAAATGGGTCCCAGATGGGAAAGAACGCCTTCAGATCTGCGGATGATATGTTCGTAAAGGTCGGGTGTCGAAAGATTCCAGTGAACTTCCTTGACATTCCTGATCCCGTGGTGCTCTAAACCGATCTTGTGCTTGAGGCCTTTGAGAGGCATGAATTTATCTCCTTATCCGGTACTGTCTCTGAAAGAAATATATTAAAGTATTGAAAAAAAGGGATTTCTCCCTTTAAAAAACAGGAGAGTTTAAATATAATAAACGATTGATAACATTAATATTAACACATAATTCCGAGAGGGGAAGATAAATTTCCTCTCCAGGGCGGGTTTTCATGACAATTTCTGTAAAACTTGAGAATAAATGGCATCCCTGGTCTTCGGAGCAGAACCCTGCCATCCCATTAAACCGGCTCAGCGAGTGCAGATCATGAAACTTTTCAAGGATCCACCCCCTTCCTCCAAGTTCGAAATACTTTCCAGGACTCGCAGTCGGTTCAACGAAATTTATGTGATTAAAAATGGCGATCAGATAGAAATGTGGTTCAAGGAAGGTGGACAATTTTTTCTTCAAAGTCGTCTGAACCTGGAAAGCCGGGAATCGCCGGTATTGATCTATTCTAAAATGATGCTGGCCTCCCTGTTGTTCCAGAGTTTCCCGGGAAGGATTTTGATGATGGGCTTAGGGGGAGGGTCTATTTCAAATGCACTGCATCATGCGTTCCCTGAAACTCACATTGATGTGGTCGAAGTGGACCCCAACGTTATCGACATCTGCAAGCGGTTTTTTTATTTACGCGAAACAGAAAATTATAGAATCCACCCGATGGATGCCCGCATCTTCATTCAAAGCCAGATCGGAAAGAATACTTATGACCTGATTTTACTGGATGCTTTTAAAAGCGGCTCGGTTCCATTTCATTTGAAAACCGAAGAATTTTATCAGGAAATTCTGGAAGTGCTATCTCCGAATGGGGTGGTCGCGTCCAACCTCTATGGAAAAAGTAACTTGCAAAAACCAAATGACCGCACCACATTCGATACCATGTTTAGCAATTTGTATTTTTTTGAAGATCCGGAACAAGTTGCGACCGTGCTGATTGCGACCAATCAGGAGCGATTCTGGTCCGAGGGTGATGTTCGCCGCGCCGCCGATGCTTTTAAAGTCAGCGTCCCGTTTTCCATGCCCGAGCTTGCATCGATGTACCGTCCGGACCTGCTGGGTCCTGCCAAGGGGGAAAAATTCCTAGATGATTTTGAAACCAGGGATTTTCGCAGGGCGGTCGAGGAAAATAACACCCATCGCGGGAAAAAAATTCAATACCCGATCAAGAGCTATTCTTAAATGTGGGGAACCTTGAGAGCCTGGACACGGAAGTTTTCGAAGTCGGCCACCATCAATTGATCTTTTGAGATGACGAGTCCACCGACCTTGCCCAGTTGCCCCGCGCGTATGCCGGGGTTTTTTGCTATCGAAATCACTTCCAATTTAAAATTTAGATGAAGGATCTGGTTGTTCCAATAATCCGTGGCGAAAATGCCGTGATCGGGATGGCTGTCCAGGAAATAAATTTCGCTAAACGCCAGCCCTTCTTTTTTTAACCCGTGCCGCATTTCCCCGTCGGCGTCAAAATGTTTGAGCAGGTAAATGGATTTGTCCCCGATCAGGATTTCTCCGTTTGCCATGCAACAGACACTGACGGGCTCTTGAAGATCTTCTGGTGACTCTCCCTCATTTTGCAGGCAGCGGATCAGTTTTCCGTTCGATGAATAAATCTGAATCCTGTTATGGGAAGGGTCCGCCACCCAAACCTGATTCTCGGTGTCGATAGAGAGGGAAAACACAGGACCCAGTCGTTGATCCTCATTCTCCTGATCGCCAAACGACAACAGGAATTTCCCTTGGGAATTGAATTTTTGAATCCGGGTATTTTTTTCATCGACAACATAAAGGCATCCCTGACGGTCCGCCTGAACATTGACCGGGTATTTGAAAAAACCGGGAGAATTTCCCCAATCGGCAAAAATGGAATTTTGCTTGAGTGAAAAGATGGCTGTGGAGCGCCGGTGTATCGGGTTTTTTTGGGGAAATTACTTTTAAATCAAGATTTTCCAGGTTTTTGAATTTTCATGAATAGCAGTTTTAATTTGAGAGGTATGGAGTCTTCCTCTTCCAGAGGCGTCCTGCCGGTCGTGATCTTCCAGAGCGAACGTAGAATTCCAAATGCAAAGGTCAGGTTGTAGAGGGATCGTAATAGAATATTCCAGGGGACCGAGTAGTATTTGGAGAAAAAATACAGGTTGCTCTTGTAAGTTTCGAGAATCACTTTTTCCCTGATTTCGGGCTGATGCGTGCTTTGGCCTAGCAGATGCTGCAGGTGGGCTTCGGGAAAATAGCAGATCTTTTTCCCCAGACGGCGGGCGCGGCGACAGAAGTCATCTTCCTCGTTGTATAAAAAATAATTTTCGTCCAGTAAACCCATCGTTGCAAAAATCTCTCTCTTGATGACAAAACAGGAACCGCCGACCACCTCCACCTCTTTGGTTTCCCGCACGCCCATTTTATTGAATTCGGAAGCGACGTCGAAGCGACCGAGAATTTTTAAGGCCGCATCATAGGCGGTGTCCTCCCATAAACGCATGGAGCAGGGCTGATTATTGGCATCGAGAATCTCCGGCCCCAGAATGGAGAACTCCGGGTGGGCATCGAGGTAGCAGACGATGGCGGCAAAACAGTTTTCCACTAACAGGGTGTCGCTGTTGAGCAAAACGGCGTATCTTCCCTTTGAAATGCGCAGGCCCTGGTTATTGGCGGCGGAAAACCCCCGGTTGTCCTCATTTTCAATCAGCACCACCTGCGGGAAATTCTCCCTGATGGCTTGAGCACTGCCATCGCTGGAATGATTGTCCAGCACCAGAATTTCAAAAGAAATATCCTGGGTGTGGGTATGGATGGATCGCAAACAGTCGAGGGTGATGTCGCGCGTGTTGAAATTGACGATGACGATGGAAAGGTCTAAGGTGGGACTCTCAGAAAACTGGAAGGGGAGCGGGGTCAAAAAGGTATCCTTTGCCACGAATTTGAGCTATTTTAAGGCGTTTATCCTATTAATTTCCCGAGGGGTATCGGGGAGACTAGATTGACAAGGATTATAAAATTAAACAAGGAGTTTTTTAATGCAGGAAGACGTAAAAAAGGACAGCGAAGAATTACGACGGAAGATAGATCTTCTACGGGGGTATCTTTGACGTCGATAACTATATTGTAGAAATTGAAAGTCTGGATCAGGAAGTGGCGCAGCCGGGGTTTTGGAATGACAATGAAAAGGCCCAGAAAGTTCAGCAAAAGCGGGCGCAATTACAGCGAACGGTGAAAGCCTGGAATGATCTCAACGGGGAATGCGAGGATCTGGATGCGCTGATCGAGCTTGCGGAAGAGGATGATTCTCTGGTTGCGGAAATCAAAGTCGCTGTAACAGCTCTCTGGGAAAAGGTGGCACGAGCGGAATTAAAGGCGATGTTGTCTGAGGACAACGACTTTAATAACGCCATCATGACCATCAATTCGGGAGCAGGCGGGACCGAATCGCAGGACTGGGCGCATATGTTGTTGCGCATGTACCTCCGCTGGGCCGATCGCAACGGCTACAAATCTGAAATTCTGGACACCCAGTACGGGGAGGAGGCGGGGATCAAAAGCGCCACCATCAATTTTACCGGGGATTATGCCTTTGGCTACCTGAAAGCGGAAATAGGAGTCCATCGGCTGGTGCGTATTTCTCCGTTCGACGCTAACAAGCGGCGTCACACTTCATTTGCTTCCGTTTTTGTTTATCCGGAAGTGGATGACGAAATCGATATTGAAATTAAGGATGAAGATCTCAAGACCGATGTTTACCGCGCCTCGGGGCCGGGCGGGCAGGGCGTTAACACTACTGATTCCGCGGTTCGGTTGACGCACATCCCTTCAGGCATCGTCGTTCAGTGTCAGAACGAGAGATCCCAGTTTAAAAATAAAGCCTCGGCCATGAAAGTGCTTAAATCGCGGCTTTATGAGTTTGAAATGGAAAAGCAGGAAGAAGAAAAACGGTCGATGGAAAAATCGAAGAAAAAAATCGAGTGGGGGAGCCAGATTCGTTCTTACGTCCTGCACCCTTACCGCTTGGCGAAGGACTTGAGGACCAACGTGGAAATGGGCAATGTGGATGCTGTTTTGGATGGCGATCTCAGGGCGTTCATCGAAGCGTATTTGATGCAAAGCAAGAATCCGGTGTCGAGGTAACGCAATGAAGCCAATTTTTCATCCCCGATTGGTCAACGATGTCTTTGGCGACCCCGGTCTGCTTGTGGAGTTTTTTGATGAACGACGCGCTCTCCTGTTTGACCTTGGGGATATCTCCGCGATTCCCAATGGCACGTTGCTCAAGGTCAGCGACGTTTTTGTCAGTCACACGCACATCGACCATTTTGTCGGCTTCGATCACCTGCTGAGAATTGTTTTTGGCCGAGGCAAAACGCTCAGGCTTTACGGTCCCCGCAATTTCATCGCCAACGTGGAAGGCAAATTGGCGGGCTTCACCTGGAACCTGGTGGACCGCTACAGTAACTCCATCACCCTGGACGTGACAGAGGTTCACGAGGATCATCTGCGCCGGGCGCGCTTTCGGGCCGTTGACCAGTTTAAACGGAGCGACGAGCGCGTGGAACCGTTTGTTAACGGTCTTTTATTGGAAGAGCCTTCGTTTTCCGTGCATACGGCGGTGCTTGAGCACCGCGTTCCCTGTTTAGGATTTGCTCTCAAAGAAATGTTTCATGTCAATATCAGCAAGGAACGTCTGGATGCGGCACATCTTCCCGCCGGTGCCTGGCTGAATGAATTGAAACAGGCGATCCTTGAAAGCAAGCCGGATGATTTTTTAGTCCGGGTTCCCTGTCCGGAGAAAGGTCGATCGGAATTCAAGGAACTTCCTTTAGGGCCGCTGAAAGAGGATCTCACTCTTCAATCGCCGGGGCAGAAGATCGCTTACGTGGTCGATACGGTCTATAATGCGGACAACAAATCCAGAATTGTGGATTTGGTTCACGAGGCGGACCTGTTTTTCTGCGAGTCTCCTTTTATTGCCGAAGAAGAGAAAAGAGGTTTGGATCGGTTTCACCTCACCTCCCGTCAGGCCGGTCTGCTTGCGGGTGAAGCGGGAGTGCGGGAATTACGGACTTTTCATTTTTCACCCAAGCACATGGGGCGCAAGGTGCAATTGCGCGAGGAAGCACAGGCGGCATTTCAGGAAAGCCGGGGCGAAAGTAAAAAGCCCGTCCCTGTGGATTAAAAAAATTGGCTGACTATCATGACCTGAGAATTTTGCCAGAATTGGCATATCCATGAAAAATAAACCTTCCCTGCCAGCTCTTTTAACGATCAAACTGAAACAAATCCTGTTTCCGGGGTCGAAGGATTTCTGGGAAACCCGGTATTCTTTGGGAGGCAACTCGGGCTCGGGTTCCTACGGGAAGTTCGCGGAATTCAAGGCGGATGTTCTGAATGACTTTGTTAAGGAAAAGGAAATCCGCTCGGTCATAGAATTTGGCTGTGGCGATGGGAATCAGCTGTCCCTTTCCGAATATCCGCAATACATCGGGTTGGATGTTTCTGCAACCGCCCTTTCCCTTTGCCGGGCGAAATTTATTGAAGATAAAAATAAAAGTTTTTTTCTGTACAGTCCCTCTTGTTTTGTGGATCATCAAAACGTTTTCCATGCGGATCTGGGTCTTTCCCTGGATGTCATTTATCATCTCGTGGAAGATGATGTCTATAACGCCTATATGGACCATTTATTTAATGCGTCCAGAAAATTTATAATCATTTATTCCAGCGATGTGAATAAGGAAGGCGGGACGCATGCCCGGCACGTCCGACACAGAAATTTCTCTCAAAGGGTGCAAGAGCGTTTCCCGGATTGGAAATTGCTGGAGAAAATCAAGAATCCGTATCCAGGAAAGGGAGATTTCGGTCAAGGATCGTTTGCCGATTTTTCCGTATTTGAAAAACACACCCCGTAAAATCGCAATCACTTGCTTGAGTAAAGGTCGAGATGTTGCTCATTGACTTTGGAGCTCTTTGGGCTCTGACGTATCTTCTTGTGGGAAGGTTGAACCTGATTGCCGCGATCGGTGAAAAGGCCGCCCTGGCCTTTGCACTGGCACTCGGGTTGAAGAGCCTGATGCTATTTGGTTGGATGGCAAGTGTCGGAGAGTTTCCTGAGCCCCTGATGCAGACCGGGCTGAGTTTCGGCGCTCTTGTTCTTGTTTTAATTCTTCGCCGCAGACTGCGAGTTCATTCGATTTTACCGTCACGCGCTCCTGAAAAAAAATCCCTGCCTGTTATAGCGCTGGTCATTATACTTGGAATTCTATTTTTATTGAGTCTGGCGAGCGCATCCTTTTTCCCGATCACCGAAGCGGACGGGATTTGGTATCACATCAAAGGGATGGTTTTTTTGCATGAGGGGGCGTTTGATTCCGAGACGATTGTTTCTCAGTTCCGGCAATACCCGCCATTTCTATCGTTGCTGTTCGCGTACTTGGGGTCATTTGATTTTGGCAATGTAAAAGTAGTTTTTCCATTTTTTTATTTATTTTTGCTGGTGATTTTTTATTTCCGTGTCCATTCCTTTGCTAAAAGCAAAAATATTGCCTCCGCCTTCACCCTGATCCTGGGGACCACGCCCTACTTCTGGTGGCACAGCACTTTGCCTTTTCTAGATTTGACGACCGGGTTTTATTATTCCATTGGTGTTATGTTCTGGTTTTCCCTGATTCAGAGTGTTTGCAAACGGGGAACTCCTGAAGCACGGGAGTCAAACCCCTTGGCATTGGCTTTTCTCAGTGGGACGCTATTGGGGCTTGCGGCCTGGAACCGTTTGGAATTTCTTTTGTATGATGCGATTCCATTGCTGATTTTGATTTATGCCCTGGACGGGAATACGACGCTCGAGAAAAAAGAGAAAAATATAATATTGCTTTGTCTTGTCGTTCCCCTGCTGTTCTTCTCTACCCTATGGTGTTTGACGCTTACAAATTTTGACTCGCCGCTGGAAAGGCGGGTCCTGGCCGTAGGCCTGGTAGGCATGGGGATGTGGGCGCTGGTATTTCTAAATTTAAAATTGAGTTTTAATTTTAACAGAAAACAGTTGATTGGGATGGGAGCCTTGGCGGCTGTCTTGTATTTAGCGTTGATGGTGGTGGGAGGGCCGCAACGGGTGTCTCTTGGAAAAGCGCTCATGATCACTTCAATCCGCTCAATCAGCGTGCATGTATTTTATATGGGTACATCCTTTCTGGCCTTGTTTTTATTCAGAGAGAAGCTGAGATCGCTTTCTCAACCTGTAAAACTACTGGGATGGTTGCTTATTTTTTATCCGCTGGTGCATTTCTTGATCTTCTCTTACTCCGAACCTAAGTGGACTGAAATATCCACTTACCTGAAAGTCCTGTGGGTGCATCCGGGGCATTCGATCAATCTTTCCGATACGCGGGGGATGCTGGCATTTTATCCGATCCTCCTGTTTTTTATCGCCGGCTTGCCTGTCATTAAAAGGGGTTTTGAAAATGAGTGACGGGCGCTGGGTGAAGAAAATCATCGTTGTTATCGTGACCGGCAATCTTGTCATCCTTGCGACTTTTTTTCTTTTCCCCAGAATACAGTTTCTACTGGCCCACAGGGATCTCACCCCGAGTCAATTGACAGTAACAGCAGGGTCGCGCGATATGCCCAACCAGCTTACGCAAACTTATGCAGTGGTCAACCGGATTCGCGAGTTAACTCCTACAGATGCGACGATTTTTATGCCGCCGGGAGACAGGATGCAAGGGTCGTTTCGTTCGGCGACGATCCAGATTCTGTATCCGCGAAAAATATTTTTCGGCGAGGATGAAAATTATACAGTGGAATTGAAGCGTGCTGACCCGTCTAAAGAATCCTATTTTGTTTACTCGTCGGAATGGGAACCGGAGTTTTGCAAGCAATCCTCCCGTATTGCATTGACCGATTTTGGGTTCGGAATGTGCCGTTTGAACCAATAAACAGCGGTCGGTTCAAGCCTTCTCTATGGGAGGCTGGGAAGGGGCCAGGAGGTTTTTAAAGAAAATCGTGAAGAGCAGGGTCAGAAGAAACACGAAGATCCGGTCGATGAGCGTGGCCAGCAATCCTTCATTGAAGCCGGTTCCCGCCAGCTCCGATAAAAGACCGACGGCCATTTCTCGAGAGCCGATATCGCTTTGGAACAAGGGAACGGCGGATACGAAGATCATCACGGTGGTGAACAAAAAACAATAAACCAGCGGAACTTGCAGTTGCAGAACTTTGCAGACGACGAAAAATCGAAGGGAAGTCAGAACGATCAAGGCGATATTGTGTGCGCATAGCGTCGAAAATAACTTTCGATTTTTCAGGATGCGGTGCAAGGCATGAATCGCCCGCACCAGAGCGTCTAAAATTTTATGATTTTGCTTTTGGAGACGGGGAGCAAATTTGGCGGCTAGAAAAAGAGTCAGGACGATAAAAAGATAAGCGAAAGCGATGGGTTGAAACCCCTCGACTGTTGTCCCGGTCATCAAATAAAAAGAAATTGCGCCTCCCGCTGTGCCGCACATGAAAAATAAGATCAATTGATCGGCCCCCAAAGACCCTAGGAACGACATGTACGGAAAGTCATGTTTTCGTTTTAAATAGTTTGATGTCGCCAGCGAACCGGCCTTGAAAAAGATAGAGTTTAATGTGGTCGTGATCGACGATAAGCCGAACCATTCCCTGGTGGTAAGGTTCAAGGAGAAAAATCGAGTCAATTGATTTAGCTTTGAGCCGTTCAAAGTGACCGAACAGAGAACCAGTACAAATAACAGGCTGAATTGGCCGAAGGAAATATCACGCACCGTATAAAGTTGTTCCTTATAGCGGAGCAGAAAAAAAACGAAAATCCCCAGCAGGATCGCTGTCATTAAATATTTTATAAATTTTATCAGTGCAGGGGACATTTAGCAGGTTGCCGAAAAAGAGAAAAATCCGTCAGCGAGTTAAGTTTTGCAGGTTTTTGCTTTTAAGTGGCACAGCCTTTCC